>NZ_CP108106.1:6747500-6892500 GCF_041435195.1 Streptomyces sp. NBC_00224 | reverse complement strand
AAACTCTCCATGAATGTTTACCGGTAATCCGGTCCACACACACGAAAGAGCGGGACAGTCATGTCGGAATAAGACCGACCGTCCTCAGCGTCCTCGCTGTGTAATTGCCTGCCCGCCACAAGGGCGCACAGGACTTTTCAAAGGAACCTCCAACCCACCACAAGGGATGGGCCGGGGTTGTCAATCTGGCGTTGACTTTTGGCACGCTGTTGAGTTCTCAAGGTACGGACGCTTCCTTTGTTCCCGTTTCCGGGCCCTCCGGGCGCTTCCTTCGTTTCCGACTCTATCAGACTCTTTCGTGTCCGATTCCCGGTCTCCCAGGTCAAGTCGTTTTGTCTTTCGGGCTGTTGGGCCGTTCCGACGTCCCAGACTCTAGCGGATTTTCCGGGCGGCTCCTAATCGGGGCCGTTCGAGTCGTCCACTCCCATTCGAAATAAAATTCGGCATGCCGAAATTCATCCCGGTCGGGAGGTCGTGCTGAGTTGGGTTGCCGCAAGTCTGCGGCGGACGGCTGTCGCAGAACCGTTACGGCCCCGCGACAACTCGGAGAACACTACGCACTCCCGTATCCGACGTCAACTCGGGCCGGGCGGTCGTCGTCAGCCCTCGTCCGCCGTCAGCCGCAGCGAGATCGAGTTGATGCAGTAACGCTGGTCGGTCGGGGTCGGGTAGCCCTCGCCCTCGAAGACATGGCCCAGGTGCGAGCCGCAGCGGGCGCAGCGCACCTCGGTGCGGGCCATCCCGTGCGAGCGGTCGTCGATGAGCTCCACCGCGTCCGTGTCCTTCGGGTCGAAGAAGGACGGCCAGCCGCAGTGCGACGAGAACTTCGTCTCGGAGGTGAAGAGCTCCGCGCCGCAGGCCCGGCAGGAGTAGACGCCCTTCGTCTTGGTGTCCGTGTACTCACCGACGAACGCGGGCTCCGTACCGGCCTGCCGCAGCACCGCGTACTCCCCCGGGCTCAGCTCGGCCCGCCACTGCTCGTCCGGCTTCTCGACCTCGTACGACATCGAAGGCACTCCCTCAGCTCAACCGCGCCAGGATCTGCGGGCCCAGGTCCGTCACATCGCCCGCGCCCATGGTGAGAACGAGGTCGCCGGGCCTGGCCATTCCCGCGATCACGTCGGGCACCGTCGTCTTGTCGTGGACGGCGGTGACGTCGGCGCCGGCCGTCCCAGCCGCGTCGATGATCAGCGCGCTGGTGACGCCCGGGATCGGGTCCTCGCGCGCGGGGTAGATGTCGAGGACCACCGAGGCGTCGGCCAGCGCGAGCGCGCGGCCCATCTCGGTGCCCAGCTCCTGGGTGCGGGAGAAGAGGTGCGGCTGGAAGACCACGAGCAGTCGGGAGTCCGCGGCGGCGCCCCGCATCGCCTCCAGGTCGGCGGTCATCTCGGTCGGGTGGTGCGCGTACGAGTCGATGACCTGGACGCCCGCGGCCTCGCCCTTGAGCTGGAGGCGGCGCTTGACGCCGGTGTACTTGCCGAGGGCCGAGGCGAGGTTGTGTGCCGGGATGCCGAGGGCGACGCCGGCGGCGAGCGCGGCCACCGCGTTGAGGGCGTAGTGGCGGCCGGGGACCGAGACCGTGAAGGTCAGGTACTTGCCGCCGAGCAGGACGGTGACCTCACTGCTCAGACCGCGCGGGGTGATCCTGTGGACGCGTACGTCGGCGTGCTCGTCCGCTCCGTACGTCACGACCTTCAGGGAGGAGAGGTCGCGCACCCGCCGGGTGAGTTCGACGGCGCCCGCCTGGTCGGCGGAGATGACGAGGGTGCCGCCGGGGACGACCTTGCCGACGAAGGTCTCGAAGGAGTCGTAGATCTCGTCCATCGAGGCGTAGTTGGCGTGGTGGTCGAGTTCGACGTTGAGGACGATGGCGACCTCGGGGTCGTACTTCTGGAAGCTGCGGTCGCTCTCGTCCGCCTCGGCGACGAAGATGTCGCCGTCACCGTGGCGGGCGTTGGTGCCGGGTCCGGCGAGGTCGCCGCCGATCGCGTACGAGGGGTCGAGGCCCAGCTCGGTGAGGGCGACGGCCAGCATCGAGGTGGTGGTCGTCTTGCCGTGGGTGCCGGCGACGGCGATGGCGCGCAGGCCGCCCATGAGCGCGGCGAGCGCGTCGGAGCGATGGACGACGGGGATGGAGAGCTCGGCCGCGCGGACGAGCTCCGGGTTGTCGGCGCGGATGGCGCTGGAGACGACGACGCTGCTGGCGTCGGAGGCGAGGTGCCTCGCGGCGTGTCCGATGTGGACGGTTGCGCCGAGCGCGCGCAGGGCCTCGGCCGTGTCGGACTCCTTGGCGTCGCTGCCCGCGACCTTCGCGCCGCGCTGGGCCAGGATCTTCGCGATCCCCGACATTCCGGCACCGCCGATGCCGATGAAGTGCGGCCGTTCCATGGCGGTGGGAATCGCGGGTGCCATTGCGTGTGTCTCCCGGGGGGTGCGACGTACAGACTTCGGTTCGGCCTCAGCCTATTCGCTGGGCGGCGCTCGCCCTATTCGCCGGTCGGCGGGCGCATCGGCCGTCGGCCTGACGGGCGGGAGCCCTGTCTGCCCCGGCCTGACAGGCGTGCCGCTGCCAGGCCGCGCGCCCGGCCCCCCTACTCGCTGTGCGCCTCCTCGCTGTGCGCGAAGAGCTTCAGGACCGGGACGCCGACCTTGTGCCGGGCCCGGGAGGCCCAGTCGCGGTGGAAGAACTCCTCCACGTAGTGCGGTGCCGTCAGCACGATGACCTCGTCGGCGTTCACCTCGTCGACGACGGACCTCAGCAGGTCCAGGGGGTGGTCCTGGACGATCTGGCCGACGGCCTGACTGCCCGTGGTGCGCAGGGACTGGAGTGAGTGCTCCAGGGCTCGTACGGCGGCGGCCGGGCCCGCGTCACCGGCCTCGTGGACGGCCTCGTCGAGTTCGCCGAGGGCCACGTCGTCGATGGCGCGCAGGAGGCGGTCCTGGTCGCCACGGGGCTGCATGAGCACGACGAAGGAGACCGGCTCGTCGCCGTGCAGGGTGGTGACGAATTCCACGTCTACGGAGGTCAGGGGCTTCTCGATCATCAATACGCTTGTGAACACGACAAACGCCCTTCTCTTCACTCCGGCCGGGGCCCCGCGAGGCAGCGGGGCCTCGACGTGGTTACCCGCCCCTGCGGAAACCATCCTTCCCCGTGCCCGCACGGGGTCTGCGTGAGTAAGTGTGCCCACCGGAAGCTAACCGGAACGACAAATTCCGCTGATTGTCAGATTCGACGGTAACGCGTGTAGAGGAACCCGGCCTCTTCCAGCAGCAAGTCGAGCTGGAAGTGCTCGGGGGCGCTCACCGAGGGCCCTCCGGCGATGCGCTGAGCACTGCCCGCGGTGAGCATCGGCGACACCGTCAGACAGAGCTCGTCGAGCACTCCGGCGGCCACGAACTGGCCGAGCAGCCGGGGCCCGCCCTCCGTCAGCATCCGGTTCAGCCCGCGCCCGGCAAGCGCCGCGACGGCCCTGGCGGACTCCACGCCCGGCCCGTCGCCCGCGATCACGACCTCCGCGCCGGCCAGCTCGGCCTCGCGCACCCGGTCCGGGGGCGCGAGGGCGCCGGTCAGGATGAGCGTCGGCACCAGCGGCGAGGTGAACAGGGGCAGGCCGAAGTCCAGGTCGAGGCCGGCCGTCACCACCGCGATCACGGGGGCCGGGCCCTGGCCGGCGGCCGCGCGCCGGGCCGCGAAGGCGTCCCGCGCCCGGGCAGGGCGGTAACCCTCCTGGCGTACCGTTTCCGCACCCACCACGACCACATCGGCCAGCGCCCGCAGGGTGCCGAAGATCCGCATGTCGGTGTCGGAGGAGAGGGGCTGCGAGCGGCCCTCGTGCTGGCCCGCGCCGTCGAGCGAGGAGACCATGTTGGCCCGCAGCCAGGGGCCGTCCGTCCGGGGGTACGCGTAGGCCTCGGCCAGCGCGTCCAACGACCACTCGCCCTGGTCGGAGGCGGATGTCTGGTCGGTCACAGGGAACAGGCGTCGCATCCGTGCAGTCTTACACGGCGCTTACAGTGGGGAACTGTGTCGACCAGTCCCATAACCGAAGCGGCCCCGCTGTCGCTCTGCGCGCGCGAGCCGCATGTCCCCGCCGACCGTCTCGTGGCCGAGATGGTGCCGCCGCCGCGGTTCGACTCGGTCCGCTTCGAGACGTACGTACCGGACCCGAACCAGCCGAGCCAGAGCGAGGCCGTCAAGGTGCTCGGCTCCTTCGCGGCCAGTCTGGGCGGGGCGCACGCCACCGGGAGCGGGCGCCGCAAGTGGTTCGCCAGGAAGCCCGCCGCACCCGCCGCGCCGCGCGGGGTCTACCTGGACGGCGGGTACGGGGTGGGCAAGACCCATCTGCTCGCCTCGCTGTGGCACGCCACCCCGGCCGAGCCCGCGCTCAAAGCGTTCGGCACCTTCGTGGAGCTGACGAACCTGGTCGGCGCGCTGGGCTTCCAGCAGACCGTGCGCACCCTGAGCGGGCACCGGCTGCTCTGCATCGACGAGTTCGAGCTGGACGACCCGGGCGACACGGTCCTGGTGTCGTCGCTGCTCGGCAAGCTGGTGGAGCAGGGCGTGGCGCTGGCCGCGACCTCCAACACGCTGCCCGGCAAGCTGGGCGAGGGCCGGTTCGCGGCCGTCGACTTCCTGCGCGAGATCCAGGGCCTGTCGGCGCACTTCCGCCCGCTGCGGATCGACGGCGAGGACTACCGTCACCGGGGGCTGCCCGAGGCTCCGGCGCCGTACTCGGACGAGCAGGTCGCCAAGGCCGCGTACGCGACCGAGGGCGCGGCGCTCGACGACTTCCCCGGGCTGCTCGGCCATCTGTCGCGGGTCCACCCCAGCCGGTACGGGGCGCTCACCGACGGCGTGACGGCGGTGTGCCTCACCGATGTGCAGCCGGTTCCCGACCAGTCGACCGCGCTGCGGCTCGTGGTCCTGGCCGACCGGCTCTACGACCGCGAGGTGCCGGTGCTGGCATCCGGGGCCCCCTTCGACCGGCTGTTCAGTGACGAGATGCTGAACGGCGGTTACCGGAAGAAGTACTTCCGGGCCATCTCCCGGCTCACCGCCCTCGCTCGTGACGCGAAGGGGCTTGTGGAGCAGTAGGTTTGGCGCACAGGGGGCCGTAAACCCCCTTAGCCATCAGAAGGGATACATCATGGCCACCACGCGTACGGCGCACACGGTCTGGGAAGGCGAGCTCCTCAAGGGCTCGGGGACCGTCACCTTCGACTCGTCCGGCATCGGTTCGCAGCCGGTCAGCTGGCCGGCCCGCGCCGAGCAGGCCAACGGCAAGACCAGCCCGGAGGAGCTCATCGCGGCGGCCCACTCCAGCTGCTTCTCCATGGCCCTCTCGCACGCTCTGGCCGGCGCCGGCAACCCGCCCACCCGGCTGGAGACCAAGGCCGACGTGACGTTCCAGCCGGGCGAGGGCATCACCGGCGTCCACCTCACCGTGCGCGGCGAGGTGCCGGGCCTGGACGCGGAGGGCTTCGCCTCGGCCGCCGAGGACGCCAAGAAGAACTGCCCGGTCAGCCAGGCGCTCACGGGCACGACGATCACGCTGACCGCCGAGCTCGCCTGACGCTCCGGCTGTCCGCACGGTCGACTCTCCCCTCTTTGTTCGGCCGACTCCCCGGCCGTTTTCGGCCATGTGGAGCGACACGACCCGCATGATCCGCGTATCACCTGATCACGTGATGGATCATGCGGGTCTTGTTCGACCTGTCCGCCAACAGGGGAGTTGCCTCATGTCCGAAGCGCGAGCAACACGACGTCAGATCCTCGCCCGCACCGGCGCCTCGGCCGCCGCGATCGCTTTCACGGGCGCGGTCACCGAACTCTTCAGCGGGGGCCCGGCCGTGGCCGCCCCCAGCCGGCGCGGCTACGGGCCGCTGGTGCCCGACCCGGCCGGGCTGCTCGATCTGCCGGAAGGATTCCGCTACCGGGTGCTCTCGCGCGAGGGCGACCCGCTGCGCTCCGGCGAGGGCCGGGTGCCCAGCAACCACGACGGCATGGCCGCGTTCGCGGGGCGCCGCGGCGGCGTCCGGCTGGTGCGCAACCACGAGAACCGGGTCACCGCCGCGATCCCGGTCCCGCATGTCGAGGGGCTGGTGTACGACCCGATGGGCAAGGGCGGGTGTACGGCCCTGGAGCTCGACGCGGAGAACCGGGTGCTGTCCGAGCGGGTCGCCCTCAGCGGCACCGCCGTCAACTGCGCGGGTGGCCGCACCCCTTGGAACACCTGGCTGAGCTGCGAGGAGACCGAGGACCGGGCCGGTACCAACGGGTACACCAAGGACCACGGCTACATTTTCGAGGTCGACGGCGCCGACCCGCGCCGCACCGGGGCCGTACCGCTCACCGCGATGGGCCGGTTCCAGCACGAGGCGATCGCGATCGACCCGCACCGCGGTGTCGTGTACGAGACCGAGGACGCCTTCGACAAGCCCTTCGGGCTCTTCTACCGCTTCCTGCCGGAGCGGCCGCTCGGCGGCACGGGCTCGCTGCGCGCGGGCGGCGCCCTGGAGGCGATGCGCGTCCCGGACGTGCCCGATCTGTCGGTGGTGCAGGAGCCGGGTGCGTGCTTCGACGGGATCGAGTGGGTGCCGGTGCCCGACCCGTCGGCCCGGCAGACACCGGTGCGGCTCCAGGACTTCGGCCGGCGCGGCATCACCCACGCGCAGAAGCTGGAGGGCTGCTACTGGAGCGGCGACTGCGTCTACTTCGTCTCCAGCTACGCGCGCGTGGCGGAGGGCTCGGGCGCCGACCACTTCGGTCAGGTGTGGCGGTACGAGCCGAGGCGCCGCCGCCTCACCCTGGTGGTCGTCTTCGGCCCGGCCACCGACGTCCAGCTGCCCGGCGAGTCCCCGGACAACATCACTCTCGCGCCCGACGGCGGGCTGATGGTGTGCGAGGACGGCAACGGCGCCCAGCACGTCTTCGGACTGACCCGGCGCGGCGAGGTGTACGCCATGGCGCGCGGACGCCAGGACATCGGGAAGCCCGGAGCCCCCGAATGGGGCGAGTTCGCGGGGGTCACCTTCGCCCCGGACGGGCGCACGATGTACGTCAACTGCTACACGCCGGGAACGACCTTCGCGGTGACGGGGCCCTTCGCCCACTAGCGCCCGCGCTCGCGCCGCGTCGCGTTCCGTCGCACGATCGAGGGAACCGACCGTAAGGGGTGCGCAGTGGCCAAGCAGGGCAGCACAGGCGGCAAGGGCAAGAAGAAGCCCGAGCAGCGGGATCTGCGTCGGCTGCTGCGCGTCCCCGGGGGCAAGCGCGTCGACCTTGCCTCCTGCCCGGCCGACGCCACCCCGGCCGGGCCGAAGGACAAGGCGGAGGGGCTGGCGGCGACCGCCCGGATGGGCGACGAGCTCGCCGGGCTGCAAGAGCGGCTGTACGCGGCGAGCACGGCGGGCGACCGGCGCCGGGTGCTGCTCGTGCTCCAGGGCATGGACACCAGCGGCAAGGGCGGCACGGTCAAGCACGTCATCGGTCTGTTCAACCCGTCGGGCTGCCGGATCAAGGCGTTCAAGGCGCCCACCCAGGAGGAGCTCAACCACCCCTTCCTGTGGCGGGTCATGCGGGCGCTGCCGCAGCCCGGCGAGATCGGCATCTTCGACCGCTCGCACTACGAGGACGTGCTGATCGCCCGGGTCCGCGAGCTGGTCCCGCGCCGCCAGCTGGGCCGCCGCTACGGGCAGATCAGCCGGTTCGAGCAGTCGCTCGCGGACGACGGCGTGAGCGTCATCAAGGTTTTCCTGCACATCAGTTACGAGCAGCAGCGCCGCCGGCTGCTCGAACGGCTCAGCAACCCGGACAAGCACTGGAAGTTCAACCCGGGTGACATCGACGAGCGGGCGCTGTGGCCCGCGTACCAGGAGGCGTACGAGACCGCCCTGGAGCGGTGCTCGACGGACGCGGCCCCCTGGTACCTGGTGCCCGCCGACCGCAAGTGGTACCGGAACTGGGCGGTCAGCCGACTCCTCCTGGAGCATCTGCGGGAGCTCGACCCGCAGTACCCGAAGGGCGACTTCGACGTGGAGGAGTGCCGGAGGCGGCTGACCTGACCGGAATGGATGACCTGACGGCTCGTCAGATCGCCATGGCCTCCTGGATCCAGCGGTTCACCCGGTACGGCAGCCACCACGCCAGGTCACCCACCTCCAGGACCAGCTTCTCGGAGAGGAAGTCGGCGAGGACGGCGGGCGGCACCGAGTCCGCCGGGGCGCCGTAGACCAGGGCCTCGATGACCTCGTGGTACTCGGGCTCGTCCGCGGTGAAGCGGCGCAGGTCGCCCCAGCGGCGGTCGCGGATCTGGACGAAGCCGGGCCCCTGCCGCCACAGGCACTTGCACAGGTAGTGGCCGTCTCGCCACAGGCGCAGCGCTTCGGCCGCGTCGGCGGGCCCCTCCAGGCGCTGCGGCGGCTGGATGTGGCTCAGGACCTGCCAGGCGTCGGCGTCCGCCGCCGGGTCGAGCCGCAGCTTCCACTCGACGAGCACGGCGCGGGCCGTCAGGTCCCGCACGAGGCTGAGGGCGCGTACGGCGTGGTGGGCGGCGCCCGGGGTGCGCGTGTCGGCGAGGTCGACCGGCTCCGCGAGGCGGACGCGGCGCACGCCCGTCTCCCACAGCCGGTCGGCCTCCTCCCCCATGGGGCCGGTCAGTTCGAGGTCGCCCAGGTGCATCCCGGGCAGGGCGCAGGCGTCGGGGTCGTAGTCGCGCCAGGCGGCGACGGTGAGGGCCGCGGTGCGCGTGGTGAGGGCGGTGCTCATCGGGCTGGTCCTCCGGCTCGTACGGTCTTCGCGGTCGGTGGTCGTCGCCGTCATACGTGGGCGGGCTCGGGGCGGGCGGGCTCGGCCGCGTCGAGGGCGGCGTGGGCGTGGCGCATGAAGTCCAGGCGCAGCAGGTCCTCGTTGACGGCCGAGGGCGCGATGTGGACGTACTGGCCGCTGTCGGTGAAGACCAGGCCGAGCGCGAGCCAGGAGTCGAGCAGGCGCTGCACCTCGCTCTCCTCGCGGGCGTCGCCCTTGGCACGGGCGGCGGCCTTGCGGGTGAGGGCCGCGGCCGTGTGCGGCTGGTCGAGGAGGCGGAAGGCGACCAGCTCGTACGGGTCGGTCAGCTCCATCGCGCGCCACGCGAACGTCCGGCGCCGGCTGACCAGGACGATGCGGTCGCCGAGGTCGGTGTGGGTGAGGCGGGCGTCCGCGTGGTGCTTCTTCCAGGCGTCGATGGCGTTGTTGAGGGCGGTGACGGTGGGTTCGCCGATGCCGCGCTGGGGGGCCTCGAAGACGTACGCGAGGTCGTAGAGCTCCGACTCGGGCAGGTCGTAGGTGAAGCGGTAGTGCTCCTCGGGGCGCAGGCCGTCGAAGCCGAGCTCGGGGCGGTTGAAGTAGGGGCTGAAGCGCTCGATGGCGATGCGCGCGGACAGGTCGACCGGCGGGTTGAGGTGTTCGAGCGCCGGTATCTGGGCGATCACCGGGTCGTAGTCCTCGGCGGTCTCGCCCGGGAAGCCGTGCAGATAGTTCCAGGCCACCGAGAGCCCGGTCTCGGCGCCGTCGCGGAGCATCCGGACGTTCTGGCAGCCGCTGACGCCCTTGTCCATCAGGTCGAGCACCCGGTTGTTGAGGCTCTCGATGCCCGGCTGGACGTAGATCAGTCCGGCCTCGGCGAGCGTACGGAGCTGGCTGCGGCGCATGTTCGCCTTGATCTCGATGTGCATGCGCAGGTCGTAGCCGCTCTCGATGATGCGGGGCAGCACCGTGGAGAGGTAGCCCATGTCGAGGATGTTGTCGACGAGGTACATGTCGAGGACGCGGTGGCGGCGGGCGAGCTCCATGATCTCCGAGTAGAACGTCTCGGGGCTCTTGGAGCGGTACTGCATGAAGGAGCCGTTGAGGCCGCAGAAGGTGCAGTGGTGCTTCTCGCCCCACCAGCAGCCCCGGGCGCCCTCGACGACCAGCTTCGGCTCGACCCAGTTGCGGGCCACCGAGGTGCCGAGCCGCTCGAAGTAGCCGCTGTAGTCGGGGGGCAGGATCGCGACGGGCGGGATCGGGCTGGTGGCCATCGGGTTGACCACGACCGTGCCGTCGGCGCCGCGGTGGCACAGGCCCGGCACGGCGGCGAGCGCGGCCGGGTCGGCGCCCTCGCCGAGGGCGGTGAGCAGCTGCGGGAAGGCCGTCTCGCCCTCGCCGCGGATGACGTGGTCCACGAACGCGAAGTTGCGGTGGACGGCCTCCCCCTGCTCGCCGTCGCAGTTGGCGCCGCCCATCACGGTCACGATGTGCGGGGCGAGCCGCTTGACGTGCCGGGCGGCGGCGAGGGCCGCGGTGTTCTGCTGGAAGGTGGAGGTGAAGCCGACGACGTCGGGCGCGTACGCGACGATCCGCTCGGCGATCATCTCCACGAACTCCGGTACGACACGGTGCAGTTCCTGTGACATACGCAGCCGGGACTTGCGCAGCTTGCCCTTCATCGCAGCCGCGAACTCCTGGTCGCGCCAGGCCGGGTCGTCGTAGAGGGCGGAGGAGAACACCCAGTCGCCGCAGCCCATGAAATAGGAGGAGAGCGCGTAGTACTCGTAGTCGTCGGCGGTGAATTCGGTGCGCTCGGTGATCCAGTCGGTGAATTCGAGATTGGCGTGCAGCACTTCCGCCTTGGCGCCCGGCACGCGTTCGTCGACGCTGCGCTTGAGGATTCCCAGGGCCAGCGACGGCAGGTCGATCGGCGACCAGGGCATGTTGACCAGCAGAACACGCATGTCGGCTCCTCGCGGGGTACGGCGACGTAAGGGAGAAAAGAGCGGTAGGGGTGTACGAGAGGTAAGGAAGAAAGGGCCCTGGTGGCGGCCCCGGGATCCCGGGGCCGCACCGGTCGGCCCGGCGGTCGAAACCGCCGGGCCGACCGGCAAGGATCAGTCCTCTTCGCCGTCCTCGGCGTTACGGAACGGAACCTTGATGGTCACGCCGACGCTCGGCTTGCGGTTCTCCTCGTCACCCGCGAGCGGGTCGTTCTGGATGATGTCCTTCTGCATGGGAACTCCTCTCATCGTGTCGGGTGGTGCTTGTTCCGGCGGGGGCCTTGGTGCGGACCCGTCCGGAATCCCCGCTCCGGTCCGAGCGGGGAGTCTTGGGGGCGGCCGCGCGGTCCGGGCCGCGCAGCTCGCGGTCGAGGAAGACCACGGCGCGGCGCAGGACCGCCACGTGGTCGTCCGCCTGGTAGCCGTCGTGGCCGGTCTCCAGCCACATCGACTCGTGCGGTACGCGCGCGTGGCGCAGGGCGGCGAGGTAGTCGCGCACCTGGCCGGGCGGGCACTTGGCGTCCCGGGTCGCGGCGACGACCAGGAGCGGGGCCCGCACGGCGGCCGCGTACCGCAGGGGCGAGCTGCGCTCGTACCGCTCGGGCACCTCGTCGGGGGTGCCGCCGAACAGCCGCTCGTCCAGGGCGCGCAGGGCCGGGGTGCTGGTGCGGTGGGCGGCGGCGCAGTCGGCCACCGGCTTCACCGCGACGCCCGCCTGCCACAGGTCCGGGCGCAGCCCGAGGGCGAGCAGGACGAGGTAGCCGCCCCAGGAGGTGCCCCACAGCCCGGCCGCGTCGGCGCGGACGACGCCGCGCGCGACGAGGTCCGCGCGCACCGCGGCCAGGTCGTCGACCTGGGTGAGCCCGACGCCCTGGCTGAACGCCCGGCGCCAGCGCGGCCCGTAGCCGGTGGACCCGCGGTAGTTGACGCGGACGACGGCGAAGCCGGAGGCGACCAGTGAGTGGACCACGCCGTCGTAGGCGTCCCGGTCGTGGTCGGCGGGCCCGCCGTGCACCAGGAACACCGCGGGAGCGGCTCCCCTGCGGCCCTCGGGCAGGCTGAGCAGGCTGTGCACCGGGCCGTCGGGGCCGGGCGTCCACAGGTCCCGGTGCTCGCCGGGCACCGGGGCGGGGATGCCGTGCGTGGGCGGCAGCGGCGTCCCGGCGGTGGAGCCCATCCGGGGCGGGTTCGCGGTATCCGTCCAGAGGTAGTGGACGTCGGTTCCGGCGCGGGGCGCGGCGTCCAGGAGGGTGCCGCGCGGCGCCGGAACCGGCTCGACCGTGCGTTCGCGCAGGTCGACGCGGTGCAGCGTGCTGCGGCCGTGGCGGTCCTGGCGCACGAGGACCGAGCGGCCGTCGGGGTGCCAGCGGGCGGTGATCTCGGTGTCGAAGGCGCACCAGGTGTGGGTGGTGACGCCGGATGCGGATCCGGATCCGGGGTGCGGATCCGCATCCGCGTGCCAGCTCGCCAGCAGATAGTGGTCGTCGGCCTCGCGGACGAGGAGCAGTTCGGCTTGGTCGCCACTGGGGGCGAAGCCCAGGGACCAGAGTCTGCCGTGCGGGCCGTCGCCGGGCAGCACCGCGCGCGTGGTGCCGTCGTCGGACAGGACGGTCACGGCCCGCGCCGAGCCCGCCGCGCCGCTGACGGCGAGGAGGCGGCCGTCGGGGGTGATGCCGGAGAGGGTGACGTGGCCGTCGACGCGCGTCACTTCGCGGGCCGGGCCGCCGCGCGGCCCGATGTGGACGGCGGTGGTCCGGGCATCCCCGAGGCCCATCGCGACCGTCGCGTTGTCGCCGACGGCGAGGCCGCGCGGCTCGCCCGGGGCCGGCCCGGTCAGGCCGGGGCGGTCGGCCCCGCCGTCGAAGGGCTGGAACCGCCAGTGCCCGGCGCCGTGTTCGTCCTCGTCGAACCACCACACATGGCCGTCGCGGTCGACGGCGTGGTGGAAGGTGCCGTGCGGGCGATCGGTGACCTGTCGGGTCCGTCCGGTCCCGGCGTCCCAGGTGAACACCTCGCAGCGGCCCTCGGCGTCGCCGGTGAACGCCATCCGCGCCGGGTCGGCGGCGCACACCTCGGGCAGGGCGGCCCGGTAGACCTGGTAGCGGCCGGTCATACGGCGGCCCCACGCGCCGGGACCCGTACGTACGTCGTCCAGCAGGCGAGCAGCGTGAGCACCGCCGCGCTCGCGACGGCGGGCGCGGCGGTGCCCGCGCGGGACGCGCACACTCCCGCGACGACGGGCGCGAGGGCGGCGGAGCCGCCGACGGCGGTGGCGAGGACGGCGGCGGTACGGGCCTGGAGGGCGGGTGGGGTCTCCTGGATCGCCCGGGACTGGAGCACCACGGTGACCAGCGGCATCAGCAGGCAGAACACCCCGAACAGAGCGCCGTACGTCCAGGGCCCCTTCGCGGTCGCGAGCGCGGCGGCGAGCGGCACCAGCAGCCACGAGACGGTGACCAGGAGCCGGGTCGCGCTGATCCGGCCCGCGACGCGGGGTGCGGCCAGCGACCCGACGAGCCCGGCGGCGCCGGAGAGCGCCAGCACGAGACCCATCGGGGCGCCCCCGTGGCCGCCCTTCTGGAGGGTGAAGACGGCGCCGTAGTACAGCGCGACGATCACGCCGTTGACGGTGGTCGTCCAGATCAGGACGAGCCGGAGGAAGGGCGAGGTGCGGACGAGCGCGAGCCCGGCGCCGAGTTCGGCGCGGAGGGCGGGGCGGCGCGGGGGGCTTTGGGCGGGGTCCGCCGGGCTCTGGACGCCGGGGCCGACGACGCGCGCCGGCTCCCCTGACGCTCCCCCGGGCTCTCCCTCCCCCGGCCGCAGGTCCGACTTCAGCGCGCCCACGCACACCGCCGCGACGGTGTACGACACCGCGTCCGCGACGAAGGGCAGGGCGCGGGAGGCCTGGTAGAGGGCGCCGCCCAGGGCCGGGCCGAGGATCAGCGCGCTCTGGTCGGCGGCCGAGAGCCCGGCCACCACACGGGGGGTGTCGACGGGCGGGGCGATCAGGGCCACGGTGCCGGCCGCGGCCGCCTCGTACACGGCGGTGGAGAATCGTTCCACCAGGACCGCGCCCAGGAGCAGGGCGAGCGGCGGACGGCCCGCGGCGGCGGCGACGGCCACCCCGCCCATGGCGAGCGCCGAGACGACGGCGGACCAGAGCATCACCGGTTTGCGTGCGCCCCGGTCGGCGGGCACGGCGGCGAGCGGGGCGAGGAGCAGCCCGGCCGCGGTGGACACGCCCGCGACGAGCCCGACGGTCGTGGCCGAGTATCCGAGGCCCAGGAGCAGCAGGGGCAGGACGACGCCGGAGGCCTGGCTGCCGAGCGCGTCGGTGGCGCTCGCGCACCAGAACAGCCGGACGTCCCGGGACAGCGGCCGACGGACGACGGCCTTGCCGGGCGCCGCGGTGACGGAGCCCATCAGCGCCCCACGGGCAACAGAGCCAACTCCGACGACTGCGGTAACAGCCCCGTCAACGCCGAAAACCCTGGTTCACGCACAGCCACCCCACAGTTGGTCAGGTTGCGAAGAAAGTGTGCAGGATTCGAAACGAGCGGGAGCCTAACCACGGGTCCGGCGGAGCGACAAGGGTCCTGCCGCCGAGGCCGGAATTGAACTCTGTAAGCGCTCGGCAAAGAAACCGATTGCTCTGTACGGGTTCCGGCGCCGGTGGAGGCTCTTACCGACTCCCTTGCGGGAAAAGGGGAATGACCGCGTCCCCCGCGACCGGGGTCGTCGGCCGGATCCGGCGCCCTCGCTTCGCTGCGGCGAACACCCCGTCCGAACACGCCGAATCGTGCAGCCCCGCCGGCATATTCACCTTCCCTGCGGCGAACCGGACCCGGCGCGCGCACGGCGGACGGCCGACGCGCGGCCGGGCGCGGGCGCCCCGGCGAGGCGACTCGACGCACCCGAATACGCTCCTGGGCGCCGGGTTCTCGGAGCGGTTCCGTCCGGTTCACTCATTGGCCGGAAACGTATGCGGCCCGACGGCGGCGCACACCGTTGCTCAGCGAATGATCGGATAGTTTCCAACCGTGACCATTTCTGTACGAAAGCTGCTGGCGATTGCCGTTCTCGGTGCCGCGCTCGCGGGCTGCAGCTCCGATCCCGCCCCCGCCGACCGTGGCGCGAAGGCGGCGCCGGGCGCGAGCAAGCCGTCCGCCGCCCCCGCGGCGCCCCCCGCCTCCCCCACCCCGCAGGCCCTCCGCC
Source organism: Streptomyces sp. NBC_00224 (assembly GCF_041435195.1). NCBI lineage: Bacteria > Bacillati > Actinomycetota > Actinomycetes > Kitasatosporales > Streptomycetaceae > Streptomyces > Streptomyces sp. NBC_00224. The sequence goes on along the minus strand of NZ_CP108106.1, from coordinate 6,877,491 downwards.
AGGCGCCCACCCTCGCGCCCGGCCCCGGCGGTCTCACCCCCGTCTTCAGCCGCGCCCCCAAGGGCGGGCAGAAGGTCGTCGCGCTCACCTTCGACGCCGACATGACCGCCGACCAGGGGCCGCGCGCGGCGAGCGGCGAGCACTTCGACAACCCCGCGCTCATCGCCGATCTGCGGCGGCTCAAGGTTCCCGCCACGATCTTCATGACGGGCCGCTGGGCCGACGAGTACCCGGCCGAGGCACGCGCCATCGGGGCGGACCCGAACTTCGAGGTCGCCAACCACTCGTACAGCCACTACGCCTTCAAGTCCCCCTGCTACGGGCTGCCGGTCGTCGGCAAGGACGAGATGCGCACCGATGTCGAGAAGGCGACCGCCTCCTTCAAGAAGGCGGGGGTGCGCAACGCGGTGCCGTACTTCCGCTTCCCCGGCGGCTGCTACAACGACGAGGTGCTGCGGACGCTGGCCCCGCTGAGGATGACCGCGGTGCAGTGGGACGTGGTGAGCGGCGACGCGTTCGCGCACGACGCGGACGCGGTGGCCGAGCAGGTCCTCGCCGGGGTGAAGCCGGGCTCACTGGTGGTCATGCACTGCACCCGCAGCGCGGCGCCGGTCACCGACCGGGCGGTCCAGCGGATCGTGCCGGAGCTGCGCAAGCGCGGCTACCGCTTCGTGAAGGTCTCCGACCTCATCGGCTCGGCCGCCAAGAGGTAGGCCCTGGGGGGCGAGGCCCCGTGGTCAGCCGGAGCAGGCGGTGCGCTGCGCCTCCTGCCACTCGCACACCGGGCAGAGCGTGATGCCCTTGACCGACTCCGGGTACTCGGTCGGCTCGCGGCACAGCACGCACTCGGCGTACGGAGGCCCCTCGGCCGGGGCGGGCCGCGCGGGGGCGGCCGGGGCGCAGTACGTCTCGTCGGCGACGTCTGTACGGTCCATGCGGTCCATATCCACGAGGGTAGTCATCCGCGCCGGACACTGGGCGTGCAGACGCCTGCCCCGGTGCCGTTGGTGCCCGCGTGCGGTTCCAGGTCGACCCCGGGCAGCACCCAGGGGCCGCCGATCCCGTACCGGCGGCCCACCGACCTCAGTGCTGCTCGGCCTTCTTCGGGGTGGCCTCGCTCGGGCGGACGATGACGTAGCCCTCGCCCTGGAGCATCAGCTGCACGGCCTCGCCGGAGCCGCCGCGGATCATCGAGCCGATGGACTGCGAGCGGTGCAGCGAGGTGCTCAGGTTCGCGGTCCAGCCGACCACCGCGTCGGTGTCGACGTACACGGGCTGCTGCGCGGTGACCGGGATCACCAGCGGGTTGCCCTCGCAGACCAGGCCGAGCCGGCCCCAGCCGGTGAAGACGCTGTTGAAGAGGCCGCCGCCGGCGATGCCGGAGCCCTTGACGGTCTTGATCTCGTACGTGAGGGACGCGTCGAAGCAGAGGACGTTGCGGCCGTTGACCGTCAGGACGTCGCCCTGCTCGATGTCGACGATGAAGCAGTTCTGCGCCTCGTGCGCGAACCACGCCTCGCCCTGGCCCTTGACCGCCATCAGGGGCAGGCCCTCGCCGGTGACGGCGCGCTTGAGCATGCCGCCTATGCCCTGGCCCCGGCGCTCGAACTGCAGGTTTCCGCGGTAAGCGATCATCGCGCCTTGGCGCGCGAGCATCTCGCCGTTGACCGCGTACTTGATGGACTTGGCGTTCTGCAGGGTCATTCCGGCCTCGGTGGCCGGCTGCGCCATGTGCCCCGCTGAGAAAAGATCGCTCTTCATGCCGGGCATCCTGTCCCGGAAGGATTCATTCCGCCAAGAATCCGGGAATCGGCGGCTGGCAGACTGGTCGCGTGAGCAGTGACGAAACCCCCGAGACCCCCGCCCCGAGCCCGTTCCACCAGGAGTCGAACGTCCGCGACGAGGCCCCTCAGTACGTCCTCCCGATGGTCGTCCGCATCGAGAAGACGGAGCCGCCGGCCCGCACCGACGCGCTGGAGACCGCGGCCCGGGCCGTCCTGGTGATGCTCAGCGACGAGCGGTCGCTCGGCGACGGCGAGTGGGCCCAGGCCATGCGGGACTGGCAGGACGCCAGGATCCGCAAGGTGGTGCGGCGGGCGCGCGGCGCGGAGTGGCGCAAGGCGTCGGCACTGCCGGGCATCACGGTCACCGGGAAGTCGGCGGAGGTGCGGGTCTTCCCGCCCGTACCGCTCGACGGCTGGCCCAAGGAGCTGGCCAAGCTCCAGGTCTCCGGCACGGACCTGGACGACCCGGCCGGGCCGGGCGACCCCGACCCCCTCGCGCCGGTGCTGTGGCTCAACCCGGAGCTCGACATGTCGGCGGGCAAGGCGATGGCCCAGGCCGGCCACGGGGCGCAGCTCGCGTGGTGGGAGCTGTCGGAGGCGGAGCGCACGGCCTGGCGGGAGACGGACTTCAAGCTGTCGGTACGGGTGGCGCCGCGCGAGGAGTGGGCGGCGCTGACGGCCGGCGGGCTGCCGGTGGTCCGGGACGCGGGGTTCACGGAGATCGCGCCGGGGTCCTGCACGGTGGTGGCGGACCATCCGGCGCTGCGGGGCCGGCTCGGCTGATCGCGGACCGGTTCACGGCGCCGCTGAACGCAACACGCGTCCCGCCCGTACCTCCCGGTACTGCCAAGTTGCCTGCCTGGGAGGCATGTTGTGGGACGCATCCGACGGACGGACCGGACCGAACGGGTCGGGATCCTCGGCCGGTTCAACGGAACGGCACTGATCATCGTGGCGCTGGCCGCCACCATCGGGGCGCTCGCCTTCCCCGTCTGGTCGTACGCCGACCGGCTCGGGACGGACCGGTCGAACCTCGACGCGGCGTCCGTGTCGACCCGCTGGGGCCCGCTCTCGCCCACCGACCGCGAGTTCATCACCAAGGTGCGCCTGGCCGGGCTGTGGGAACTGCCCGCCGGACAGCAGGCGCAGGAGCGGGCGCCGAGTGCGGCCGTCAAGGCCACCGGGGACCATCTCGTGATGGGCCACACCTCGCTCGACAAGCACGTCCGGGACGTCGCCTCGCAGCTGGGCGTCGAGCTGCCCAACCAGCCCAACGAGCAGCAGCAGGGGTGGCTCAAGGAGCTGACGGCGGCGCAGGGCCGCGACTACGAGGTCAAGTTCGCGAACCTGCTGCGGCGCGCCCACGGCAAGGTCTTCGGCCTGGTCGCCGAGGTCCGCGCCAACACCCGCAACTCACTGGTCCGGGACCTGGCCCAGGACGCCAACCAGACGGTGCTCGACCACATCAACATGCTGGAGTCCACGGGCATGGTCGACTACGACTCGCTGGCACAGAAGTAGCCCGGAAGCAGCCCAGCAGTAGCCGGGCCTGGGCCGGCGTCGCCGGCCCGGCCGCTCTCCAACCCCACTGGTCGCCCTCCAACCTCAAATGAAGCTCTGAAGGTGGGGCGCGGCGGGTTGGCCGGGGCGCGCCGGGGCCATGACCACTCCACCATCACGTCCCTGTGTCGCGACGTGCCACGAACACCACGCCGGGGAGGCGACCATGGAGCTGGGCATCGGCATCGGATGGCGGCCCGAGATCGCCGACGCGATCGAGCGGCTGCCGGGCGTCGACTGGGTGGAGGCGGTGGCCGAGAACCTCTGCCCCGGCCACCTTCCCGAGTCGCTGCTACGGCTGCGGCGGCGCGGGGTCACGGTCGTGCCGCACGGCGTGTCGCTGGGCCTCGGCGGCGCCGACCGGCCCGACGCCGGGCGGCTGGCCGATCTGGCGGCACGGGCACAGGCGCTGTCGGCTCCGCTGGTCACCGAGCACATCGCGTTCGTACGGGCCGGGGGCGCCCTCACCGCGTCGCCGCGCCTGGAGGCCGGGCACCTGCTGCCGGTGCCGCGCACCTGGGACGCGCTTGAGGTGCTCTGCGAGAACGTCCGCATCGCGCAGGACTCCCTGCCGGTGCCGCTCGCCCTGGAGAACATAGCGGCGCTGGTGAACTGGCCGGACGAGGACATGACGGAGGGCCAGTTCCTCGCGGAGCTGGTGGAGCGTACGGGCGTGCGGCTCCTCATCGATGTGGCCAACCTCCACACGAACCGGGTGAACCGGGGCGAGGACCCCGCGAAGGCCCTCTCCGAGCTGCCGGTGGAGGCGATCGCGTACGTGCACGTCGCCGGGGGCGTCGAGAAGGACGGCGTGTGGCACGACACGCATGCGCATCCGGTGGGGGCGGAGGTGCTCGACGTGTTGGCGGAGCTCGTGTCGCGGGTGACGCCGCGAGGGGTCCTGCTGGAGCGGGACGACGCGTTTGGGCCGGAGGAGGAGTTGGCGGGGGAGCTCGGGGCGATTCGCCGCGTGCTGGCGGGGGCTCCCACCGCGGGGCCCGCGGCTCCTGCGGGGCTCCGCCCCGCCCCCCGCTCCTCGGACGAACAGGGGCCCGGGACGGACGCCCGGCTGCGCCTCGCGCTCGCGCAGGCCTCGCTCCTCTCCGCGCTCGTCGCCGGCACCCCCGTCCCGTACGGGTTCGACGCCACCCGGCTGCGCGTCCAGGCGCGGGCGCTCGCGGCGAAGCGGGCCGATGTCGTCGCGAAGGTGGCGCCGGAGCTGCCCCGGATCCTCGGGGACGCGTACCGCCCGGCGTACCTCGCGTACGCCAGGAGCCGCCCCATGGGCGACGGCTACCGCCGCGACGCCCTCGACTTCGTGGAGTCGCTGCTCAGGGAGGACCTCGACGGCGACGTCGCGCGGCAGTTGGGCCGGTGGTGGAAGGAGCGGGCCGGCGTCCGGCCGCAGGGGCGGGCCGCCCGCTTCCTGAAGGGGCTCGTCCGGGCCGCCTAGGCGAAGCCGGGCAACCTAGCACCCGACTTCGACCATTGGGGCGAACTCGCCCAACCCGTGATGGCCCCCACACCATCTCATCACCGTTTTCCTCAAAAGACTCCCCGGATCACCCGCCTCCGCATTACCGTGCGCACCGCACTTGGAGGCTTTCATGCGTCGGATAATTCTTTCCGGTACCGGCTTGGTCGTCGTCGCCCTGACCGCGACCATCGCCGCCCTGCTCTTCCCCATCTGGTCCTACGCCGACCGCTCGGGTACCGGACTCGCCAACCTCAACGCGGGTTCCGTGCCCACCCGCTGGGGGCCGCTGTCGGCCGCCGACCGGGACTTCGTCGTACGGGTCAGACTCGCGGGGCTGTGGGAGCTGCCCGCCGGGCAGCAGGCCGTCGAGCGGGCGCCCAGCGCGGCCGTCACGGCCGCGGGGCACCACCTCGTCGACGGGCACGCGTTCCTCGACGCGCGCGTGCGCGAGGTCGCGGCCCAGCTCGGGATGGAGCTGCCGGACCAGCCCAACGCCCAACAGCAGGGGTGGCTGCGGACCTTGACGGCGGAGAGCGGCACCACGTACGAGAAGGACTTCGCCAACATCCTACGCTCGGCGCACGGGAAGGTGTTCTCGCTCGTCGCGCAGATCCGGGCCAACACCCGCAATTCGCTGGTGCGCGCCCTCGCCGACGACGCCAACACGACCGTCCTGGACCACATCCGGATGCTGGAGGCGACCGGCCTCGTCGACTTCGACGCGCTGACCCGGGACAGCGTCGCGGGCACCACCGCCTCCCCGAGCGGACCGCCCCCGCCCACCCCGGGCGCCACTCCCCCGCCCCCCGTACCGGTCACCCCGTCGTTCCCGCTGCCGCCCGCCGCCAGCCGGGCCAACCCGACCGACACTCCGTAACGAACCGATAACTCCATGTCCACATCATGGGAAAGGCATGGCGCCGAGCTGCCCGTTTCACATACAACTCGGCCATGTTCTGGGTACTTTTCCTGGTCGCCGCGTGCCTCGCGTCCGCCGTCTCGTGTGCGCGACTCTGTCTCGCCGCATCCGCCGCGGCCGACCAGGGCCCGGTCACCCGGGACCCGGAACTCGGCCTCTCGCTGTACGAGGCCGCGTTCCTCGCGGGAGGCCCGTTACGGGTCACCGACCTGACCCTGGTCACCATGCACCGCGCCCGCCGGCTGCTGCTCGCGCACACCGGCTGGGCCACGGTCGTCGACCCGGAGGGCCGCGACGACCTGGAGCGGTCGGTGATCGGCGCGATAGGCCCGGGCGGACAGGCCCGGATAGCGGCGATACGGCCGACCGCGGCCGCCGCCGACGCGGTGCACGCCCTGGCCGACCGGCTGGCGGCCGCCGGGCTCGCCGTCCCGGACGCGACCAGGACGGGCGTCACGGCCTCCGTGCGGGCCGTACGCGGCGCGGCGGCACTCACTCTCACCCTGGGCCTGATCGCGTTCCTGATGCCCGGTCAGGACCGGGCCACCCAGGCCGAGATCGCCGCCTGGTTCTCCCTGCCGATGGTCCTCACCCTGGGCTGCCTCTTCATCGCCCGCTTCGAGGTCCATCCGCACACCCGCTGGGCCTCCCCCGACGGCCAGCGGCTGCTCGGCCGCATCGACCCGGCCGACGACCCGCTCACCGCCGTCGCGGTACGGGGCGTGAGCGCGGTCGACGACCCGGCACTGCGGACCGCCCTGGGCGGCGGACGCGGACTTTGATCCCGGCGCACCGCACGGCGGTGCTTTACTTCGCCAATTACTCAGCTAATCATCCCTTTTGTACCGGACCTCCTGTGCCGGACCTTCTGTACCGGACTCCTTAGTGCCGGATGGACCCGCAAAGGGATGTGCGATGAGAGCAGCAGCGCTGTACGGAACGCTCGGTTCCCTGGTTCTTTCCACCCTGGCCGCCGCACCGGCCGGCGGTGTGGACCCGCTCACCGCCGAGGCGCGCGGCACCGTGGTCGCCGCCCAGCGCGCGGCGGCCGCCGGGATCGCCTTCGGCCGCTGTCCCAAGGCGGAGATGCTCCCCGACATCATCCGGTGCGGCACGATCCGGGTCCCGCTCGACTACGCCAAGCCGAGGGGCCGTCAGATCGCCCTCACCGTCAGCCGGGTGCGGGCCACCGGCAAGGCGGCCGCACGCCAGGGCTCCCTGGTCTACAACCCCGGCGGCCCGGGCGCCTCCAGCATGTACTTCCCGATGGTCGCGAACCTCCCCGAGTGGAAGCGGATCGCGGGGGCGTACGACCTGGTCGGCTACGCCCCTCGCGGGGTGGGCCGCTCCGCGCCGCTGTCCTGCCAGGACCCGAAGGACTTCACCAAGGCGCCCACCCAGTCCCCGACCGACCCCTCGCCCTCGTACAAGCTGGAGCGGATCGCGCAGGCCAAGGCGTACGCGGCGGGCTGCGCGCGGAACGCGGGCGCGGCGCTGCGGCACTACACGAGCCTCAACAACGCGCGCGACCTCGATGTGCTGCGGGCCGCGCTCGGTGAGCGGAAGCTGACGTTCGTCGGCGCCTCGTACGGCACGTACTTCGGCGCCGTGTACGCCACGCTCTTCCCCTCCCATGTGCGCCGGATGGTCTTCGACTCGGCGGTCGACCCCGACCCGAGGCAGATCTGGTACCGCAACAACCTCGACCAGTCGCTGGCGTTCGAGAGCCGCTGGGAGGACTTCCGCGCCTGGGTCGCCCGGCACGACGGCGTCTACCACCTGGGCACCACGGCCGAGCAGGTCCTGGAGAACTTCGAGAAGGTGCGCGCCCGGCTGGCCGAGGAGCCGGCGGGCGGCACGGTCGGCCCCGCGCAGCTCCAGGGCGCGTTCCTCAAGGCCGGGTACTACGACGACTACTGGGCGATGCGGGCGACCGCGCTCTCCGCGTACCTCAAGGGCGACCCCAAGCCGCTGATCGCGCAGGCGGCGCCGCGCCCGGAGGCGGCGTGGGACGACGAGAACGGGAACGCGGTGTACACGGCGGTCGAGTGCAACGACGCGCCCTGGCCGACGGACTGGGCCACCTGGGACCGCGACAACAGCAAGCTCGCGGAGATCGCGCCGTTCGAGACGTGGGACAACGCGTGGATGAACCTGCCGTGCGCCTACTGGCCCGCGCCCCGGCAGAGGCCGCTGGACGTGGGGACGCGCCGGGGAGCGCTGCCGCCGACGCTGATCCTGGCGGCCGAGCGGGACGCCGCTACTCCGTACCCGGGGGCGCTGGAGCTGCAGCGCAGACTGCCGGGGTCGGTCCTGGTGACCGAGAAGGACGCCGGTACGCACGGCATCGGCGGCGGTCCCAACAAATGCGTCAACGGCTATCTGCTGGACTACCTGCTGAACGGACGGACGCCGGTGCGGCGCGCTGCGTGCGCGCCGCACCCGGAGCCGAACCCGGTGTCGCTGGACGAGCGGTCGGCGCCCAGGGCTGGGCAGCGGCCGTCCGCTCTCTGATCTTCCGGGTCAGGGGTGAATCCGGGCCCGCCTCGGCGGGCCCGGTCACCGGGCATACGCGGTGGGGGCGGCCGTCAGGCCAGGCCCGCCACCAGATCCGCGACCGACTTGCGGCGGCCCGTGTAGAACGGGACCTCTTCGCGGACGTGCATCCGGGCCTCGGAGGCACGCAGATGACGCATGAGGTCGACGATGCGGTAGAGCTCGTCGGCCTCGAAGGCGAGCAGCCACTCGTAGTCGCCGAGCGAGAAGGAGGCGACCGTGTTGGCGCGCACGTCCGGGTAGCCGCGGGCCATCTTGCCGTGGTCGGCGAGCATCCGGCGGCGGTCCTCGTCGGGCAGCAGGTACCAGTCGTAACTGCGCACGAAGGGGTACACCGACACGTAGTCGCGCGGGGTCTCGTCGGCGAGGAAGGCCGGGATGTGCGACTTGTTGAACTCGGCGGGGCGGTGCAGCGCCATGTTCGACCAGACCGGCTCCAGGGCGCGGCCCAGCTTGGTGCGGCGGAAGAGGTTGTACGCGCTCTGGAGCTCGTCGGCCGTCTCCGCGTGCCACCAGATCATGAGGTCGGCGTCGGCCCGCAGCCCGGACAGGTCGTAGGTGCCGCGGACGGTGATGTCCTTGGCGGCGAGCTGGTCGAACAGCTCCTGGACCTCGTCCGCGAACCCGGCGCGGTCCTCGGGCAGCACGTCGCGCAGCTTGAAGACGGACCACAGCGTGTAGCGGATGACCTCGTTGAGGTCCTTCGCCTTCTTCCCTGCGTTCGGGATCTTTTCCGGTGCACTCATGAGGCTATTGTCCCGCGTCACGCTGAGTGTTCTGCGCCAGGGTCGACGTGGCGATGATCTCGTCCGCGGCGAGCCGGGCGCCGGCGATGCACGCGGGGATGCCCACTCCGTCGTACGCGGCCCCGCAGACCCGCAGCGCGGGCAGCTTCGCGACGGCGGCGCGGACGCGGGCCACGCGCGCGAGGTGGCCCACCGGGTACTGCGGCAGGCCCCTGATCCAGCGCGTCACCTCGGTCCCGACCGGCTTGGCGGCGAGGCCCACCGCCTCCCCGAGGTCACGCAGCGACATGTCCACCAGGTCGGCGTCGTCGCGGTCCAGGTGCTCCTCCTCGCCGTAGCGCCCGATCGAGGTGCGGAGCACGAAGAGGTCCGGGGCCCGGTCGGTGACCCACTGCCACTTGTACGAGGAGAAGGTGGACGCCTTGATCGTGCGGCCGTCCAGGGACGGGACGAGGAAGCCCGAGCGGCGCTCAAGACGCTCCAGGTCGGCGCGCCGGAAGGCCATGGTGACCAGGGCCATCGAGGCGTACTCCACGGTGGCCAACTCGGCCGCCGCGGCCGGGGACTCGGCGGCGAGCAGCGCGGACGCGGACCAGGCGGGCGACGCCAGGATCACGCCGTCCGCCTCGATCACGGGCGCCTCCTGGGAGTCCGTACGGACCAGCCAGCCGGTGGCCGTGCGGGTCAGGGCGAGGACCGGCGCCTCCGTACGGATGGAGCCGCCCTTGGCCCGCACCGCGTCCGCGACCGCGACCGGCAGGGTGCCCATGCCGCCGTCGAGGCCCATGAAGACCGGGCCGCCGTTCTGCGGCCGGGCGGCGGCCTTCTCCTGGATCCGGGCGACGCCGTCGAGCAGCGAGGTGTTCTCGCGCGCGGCGGCGAAGAGCTGGGGCACGGCGGCGCGCATCGAGATCCGGTAGGCGTCGCCCGCGTACACCCCGCCCAGGAGCGGTTCGACGAGCCGGTCGACGACCTCACGGCCGACGCGGCTCGCCACGAACTCCCCGACGCCGATGTCGTCCCCGACCTCGGTCGGTGGCAGTTCGCGGTCCTGGGCGATGCGCGCCAGGCCCTCGGCGGAGACGATTCCGGTGAGCGAGGCGGGGTCGGCCGGGACGCCCATCAGATGTCCCTTGGGCATCGGCCGCAGCGCGCCCCGCGTCCAGATCGCCGCCGTCGCCGCGGGCGGCCGCAACTGGTCGCCGAGGCCCACCTCGCGCGCGAGGCCGATGCCCTCGGGCCGGCGCGCCAGCATCGACTCGGCGCCGAGGTCCACGCGCGCGCCCTCGATCTCGCCCGCGTACAGCTTGCCGCCGAGGCGGTCGGTGGCCTCCAGGACGGTCACCCGCGCGCCCGACTCCAGCAGGCGGTGCGCGGCCGCCAGTCCGGCGATGCCGCCTCCGACGACGACGATGTGCGGTGCGCTGACGGCCGAGTTGTCCATGCGTCCACTCTCTCAGACGCCACCGACAGCCCTGCGCCGAGTGCCGCGCCCCGGGAATTCCCGGGCGCTCCCGCACGTATCTTCCGAAGGAAGAGCGGGACGGACCGAGCTAGGGGTGCGCAATGGCGGCGGAGCGACTGGTGGTCATCGGGGGCGACGCGGCGGGGATGTCCGCCGCGTCGCAGGCCCGCAGGATGAAGGGCCCGGACGCCCTGGAGATCGTGGTGTTCGAGCGCGGCCACTTCACCTCGTACTCCGCCTGCGGCATTCCCTACTGGGTGGGCGGCGACGTGCCGGAGCGGGACGAGCTGATCGCCCGTACGCCCGAGGAGCACCGCAAGCGTGGCATCGATCTGCGGATGCGCACGGAGGCCGTGGAGATCGACACGGCCGGGCGGCGGGTACGGGCCCGCGATCTGGAGTCGGGCGAGGAGTCCTGGACGGCGTACGACAAGCTCGTCGTCGCCACCGGCGCCCGCCCGGTGCGGCCGCGGCTGCCGGGCATCGACGCGCCGGGCGTCCACGGGGTGCAGACCCTCGACGACGGACAGGCGCTGCTGGACACGCTGAACGCGACCGGGGGGCGCCGCGCGGTGATCGTGGGCGCGGGCTACATCGGCGTGGAGATGGCGGAGGCGCTGCTGCACCGCGACTACGAGGTGACGGTGGTGACCCGGGGCGAGGAGCCGATGTCCACGCTCGACCCGGACATGGGCCGGCTGGTCCACAAGGCGATGGACGGGATGGGCATCACCACGGTCACCGGCGCCGAGGTCACCGAGATCCTCACCAATGAGGACGGCAGGGTGCGGGCGGTGGCCACGCGGGACGCCGAGTACCCGGCGGACGTCGTGGTCCTCGGCGTCGGCGTCGAGCCGCGCACCGAGCTGGCCCGGGCGGCGGGGCTGCCGCTGGGCGAGCACGGCGGGCTGCTCACGGACCTCGCGATGCGGGTCCGCGGCCACGACGACATCTGGGCGGGCGGCGACTGCGTGGAGGTCCTCGACCTGGTGTCGGGCCGCGAGCGGCACATCGCGCTGGGCACGCACGCCAACAAGCACGGCCAGATCATCGGCTCCGGCGTGGGCGGCGGTTACGGGACGTTCCCGGGCGTCGTCGGTACGGCGGTGAGCAAGGTCTGCGACCTGGAGATCGCCCGCACGGGGCTGCGCGAGCGCGAGGCGCGCGAGGCGGGGCTGCAGTTCGTGACCGCGACCATCGAGTCCACGAACAGCGCGGGGTACTACCCCGGGGCTGCCCTGATGACGGTGAAGATGCTCGCCGAGCGGCGTACGGGACGGCTGCTCGGCGTCCAGATCGTCGGCCGCGAGGGCGCCGCCAAGCGCGTCGACATCGCGGCCGTCGCGCTGACGGCGGGCATGACCGTGGAGCAGGTGGTCACGCTGGACCTGGGGTACGCCCCGCCGTTCTCGCCGGTCTGGGACCCGGTCCTGGTCGCCGCCCGCAAGGCCGTGTCGGCCGTACGGGCGGCAGGCGCCTGACGCGGGGTCGGATCAGCGCCGGGTCTGCGTGTGGACGTAGTCCACCAGGCGGGTCAGCGCGTCCGGGTCCATGGTGGGCAGGACGCCGTGGCCCAGGTTGAAGACGTGGCCCTCCAGGCCCGCCGCCGCGTCCAGGACCTCGCGGGTCTTCGCCTCGACCGCCTCGGTCGTCGAGAAGAGGACCGCGGGGTCCAGGTTGCCCTGGAGCGCCTTGCCGGGGCCGACGCGGCGGGCGGCCTCGTCGAGCGGAACGCGCCAGTCGACGCCGACGACGTCCGCCCCGGCCTCGCCCATCAGGCCGAGGAGTTCGCCGGTGCCGACGCCGAAGTGGATGCGCGGCACGCCGTACTTCTCGACCTCGCGGAACACCTTCGTGGAGGCGGGCATCACCGAGCGGCGGTAGTCGGCGGGGGCCAGCGCGCCCACCCAGGAGTCGAAGAGCTGGACGGCGGAGGCGCCCGCCTCGATCTGGACCTTCAGGAAGGCGCCGGTGATCTCGGCGAGGCGGTCGAGCAGGTCGGCCCACAGCTGCGGGTCGCCGTACATGAGCGCCTTGGTGTGCTCGTGGTTGCGGGACGGCCCGCCCTCCACGAGGTAGCTCGCCAGGGTGAAAGGCGCGCCGGCGAAGCCGATGAGCGGGGTCTCGCCCAGCTCGGCGGTCAGCATGCCGATGGCCTCGGTGACGTAGTGGACGTCCTCGGGGGTGAGGTCGCGCAGCCGCGCCAGGTCCGCCCTCGTACGGATCGGATCGGCGACGACCGGGCCGACGCCCGGCTTGATGTCGAGGTCGATGCCGATGGCCTTGAGCGGGACCACGATGTCGCTGAAGTAGATCGCCGCGTCCACGTTGTGGCGGCGCACCGGCTGGAGCGTGATCTCGGTGACCAGCTCGGGCCGCATGCACGACTCCAGCATGGGGATGCCCTCGCGCACCTTCAGGTACTCCGGCAGTGAGCGCCCCGCCTGCCGCATGAACCAGACCGGCGTGTGCGGCACCGGCTCGCGGCGGCACGCCTTGAGGAAGGCGGAGTCGTACGTCTGTGTCGGCGGGCCCCAGGGGCGTGCGTTGGCGTTCACGCCCAGAATCTTCGCACGTACCGCGAAGCGGTCGGCGGGGCCCGGGTGTCCCTACCGGCGCGGGGCGCCCGTTCCGCCTAGTCTTCCCCGCATGGCTGCCGCTCAGGGACGAACTTCGGATGGCGCCGGCGGCACGGACAGTGCGGACGGCAGGACCGTTCCGCTCGCCTTCCGCCAGGCGGTCGACGGGCTGCGGGGCGCGCGGCTGCGCCCCGAGATCGAGGTCGACCCGACCAGGCCGCCACAGCGTCTGGCGCCGCACGCGTACGCGCTGGAGGCCGCGGTCGTCGAGAACGACCAGGACCTCGCGGACGGCCGGCTGGTGCTGCTGCACGACCCGGCCGGGCACGACGCCTGGCAGGGAACGTTCCGCCTCGTCACGCTCGTACGGGCGGAGCTGGAGCCGGAGATGGCGGCGGACCCGCTGCTGCCCGAGGTCTGCTGGTCCTGGCTGACGGGTGCGCTGGAGGCGCGCGGGCTCTCGTACGGAGAGGCGAGCGGCACGGTGACGCGGGCCGGCTCGTACTACTTCGGCGGCCTCGCCCAGCGGCTGCCCGCCACCCAGATCGAGATCCGGGCGTCCTGGACGCCGCGCGAGGGCCACGGCGGGGTGCCGGACACGGCCGCGCACCTGGCGGCCTGGTGCGATCTGCTCTGCCAGGTCGCGGGGCTGCCGCCGGCGCCTACCGCTGACGCGGGCGTGGTGAGTCTGCCTCAGCGGCGGGATCCTCGCTGAGCGCTGCGCGCTGCGCTTCGCTGGAGGCGTCGTCATTCGTCTGCGGGCCGTCGTGGGCTGGTCGCGCAGTTCCCCGCGCCCCTAGGCAGCACGGATGCGGCCCCGTACGTAAGTCGGCCCCCCTATCGACCGGCCGCACCCCGCTCGACCACCTGTCCTAATTGCCCTAAATGTTTCTCACCAAATCGTGATCATTCCCTAAAGCCGGACGGGCACCCTGCCGAAGAGGTCTGTGACCCTATCTGCACGGTTCGCCCCGGCTTCATCCCCGAGCCGGCTCCGTCCCGCACCTTCCCCCCAGGAGGCCTGGTGTCCGTTCTCCTTGAGCAGCCCGCAAGCCTGGTCGCCTACCGCCCGAACAAGCCGACGGCCATGGTCGTCGTCGCCGACCCCCGAGTCCGCTCCACGGTCACGCGCCATCTGTGGGCCCTCGGAGTACGGGACGTCATCGAGGCGTCGTCCATCGCGGAGGCACGTCCCCGCGTCAGCAACCCGCGCGACATCTGCGTTGCCGACGTCCATCTGCCCGACGGTTCCGGGCTCACCCTGCTGTCCGAGACCCGCGCGGCGGGCTGGCCCAACGGCCTGGCCCTGTCCGCCGCCGACGACATCGGCGCCGTGCGCAACGCCCTCGCGGGCGGCGTGAAGGGCTATGTCGTCACCGGTACGCGTACGAACATCGGCCACCCCACCCGCCCCGGCGCCGCCCCCATCGGCGCCGCGGCAGCCCGTATGCACCGCCGCCCCCCGGGTTCCCCGAGCCACCCGGGCGGCTACCGCGAGCTCTCCGGGCGCGAGGTCGAGGTGCTGCGGCTGGTCGCCGAGGGCCAGTCCAACAAGGCGATCGGCGTGTCCATGGGGCTCTCCGCACTGACCGTGAAGAGCCACCTCGCCCGGATCGCGCGCAAGCTCGGCACGGGCGACCGGGCCGGCATGGTGGCCGTCGCACTGCGTACCGGAATCATCCACTGACCCAGGGGTCCCGGGGGGCATGCTCCCCCCACAAGGCGCCGTGCGCCCCTCGCGCGCCCGTCGACGGAACGTTCCGTCGACGGGCGCGGCATATACACAAGTACCCTTGACAGGTGACCGACGCCCAAAAGACCGCAGCAGAGACAGCACTGCGAACCACCGGGGGCGCCCCCCCGGACGACGACGTCCCGGTCGATGGGCAGCCGACTCCCCTGTTGGAGCCGCGTGACGGCATTCCGCCCGTCGTAGCCACCGACGAGGAGCTCGCCGAAGTCGTCGCCGCGTTCGCGGCCGGCACCGGCCCCGTGGCCGTGGACGCCGAGCGCGCCTCCGGCTACCGGTACGGCCAGCGTGCCTACCTCGTCCAGCTCCGCCGCGAGGGCGCGGGCAGCGCGCTCATCGACCCGGTGGGCTGCCCCGACCTCTCCGCGCTCGGCGACGCCCTCGCCGACACCGAGTGGATCCTGCACGCCGCCACCCAGGACCTGCCGTGCCTGCGCGAAATAGGCATGGTCCCGTCCCGGCTCTTCGACACGGAGCTCGCCGGGCGCCTCGCGGGCTTCCCGCGCGTGGGCCTGGGCGCGATGGTCGAGAGCGTCCTCGGGTTCGCCCTGGAGAAGGGCCATTCCGCGGTGGACTGGTCGACCCGGCCGCTGCCCGAGCCCTGGCTGCGGTACGCGGCGCTCGACGTGGAGCTCCTCGTCGACCTGCGCGACGCGCTGGAGAAGGAGCTCGACCGGCAGGGCAAGCTCGACTGGGCCCGCCAGGAGTTCGACGCGATCGCCGCGGCGCCGCCCGCGCCGCCGCGCAAGGAGCCCTGGCGGCGCACCTCCGGGATGCACAAGGTCCGCCGGCGCCGCCAGATGGCCGCCGTGCGCGAGCTGTGGACGGCCCGGGACAAGGTCGCCCAGCGCCGTGACGTCTCGCCGGGCAAGGTGCTCAGCGACTCCGCGATCATCGAGGCGTCGCTCGCGATGCCGCTGGACGTGCAGGCCCTGATGGCCCTGCCCGGCTACGGGCACCGGATGGGGCGGCGCCAGCTGGAGCAGTGGCAGGCCGCCGTCGACCGGGCGCGGGCCCTGCCGGACTCCGGCCTCCCGCAGCCCGGGCAGGCGGTCGCGGGCCCGCCGCCGCCGCGCTCGTGGGTGGACAAGGACCCGGCCGCCGCGGCACGGCTCTCGGCGGCGCGGGCGGCGGTCTCGGAGCTGGCCGAGCAGCTGAACATGCCGCAGGAGAACCTGATCACTCCGGACACGGTCCGCCGGGTGTGCTGGGAGCCGCCGGGCGACCGCTCCGAGGCGGCGGTGGCCCAGGCGCTCACGGCGTACGGCGCGCGGCGCTGGCAGGTCGAGCAGGTGACACCGCTGCTCGCGGCGGCGCTGGCCGCCAACGCCTGAGCCGGACGGCACTCACGTACCCCCTGACGACCACGGTCATCAGGGGGTACGGCCATGATGGGCCCCTGCGGAGTGTGACCTTCGCCGCTCCTGCCGAGGGGACTGGGCAGTTTGGTTACCCGCAAGTAGCATGACGGGGTGAGCGCGCGCTCAGGCGAGTGCGCCACGCGCAGCAGTGCCACCCCGCACCCTGGAGGAGAGCCATCGTGCCTCGTACCGTCAGGGACGTCGTCTTCGTCGACGGCGTCCGCACCCCGTTCGGCAAGGCGGGCCCGAAGGGCATCTACCACGAGACCCGGGCCGACGATCTCGTCGTCAAGGCGATCCGGGAGCTGCTGCGCCGCAACCCGGCCCTCGACCCCACGAAGATCGACGAGGTCGCCATCGCCGCGACCACGCAGATCGGTGACCAGGGTCTGACCCTGGGCCGCACGGCCGGCATCCTCGCGGGTCTGCCGCAGTCCGTGCCGGGCTACTCCATCGACCGTATGTGCGCCGGCGCGCTGACCGCCGTCACCTCGGTCGCCGGCTCGATCGCCTTCGGCGCGTACGACGCCGTGATCGCCGGTGGCGTCGAGCACATGGGCCGCCACCCCATGGGCGAGGGCGTCGACCCGAACCCGCGCTTCGTCAGCGAGAAGCTGGTCGACGAGTCCGCCCTGTTCATGGGCATGACCGCGGAGAACCTGCACGACCGCTACCCGCACATCACCAAGCGCCGCGCCGACGAGTACGCCGTGCGCTCGCAGGAGAAGGCGGCCAAGGCGTACGCGAACGGGAAGATCCAGCAGGACCTCGTCCCGATCTCGGTGCGCAACACCAACGCCGAGGTGGGCGAGACCGGCTGGGGCCTGGTCACCGCCGACGAGCCGATGCGCCCGGGCACCACGCTGGAGAGCCTGGCGGGCCTGAAGACGCCGTTCCGCGTCCACGGCAACGTCACCGCGGGCAACGCGGCCGGCCTCAACGACGGCGCCACCGCGTCGATCATCGCGTCCGAGGAGTTCGCGCGCGAGAACGGCCTGCCGGTCAAGATGCGCCTGGTCTCGTACGCCTTCGCGGGCGTCGAGCCCGAGGTGATGGGCTACGGCCCGATCCCGGCGACCGAGAAGGCGCTGGCCAAGGCCGGTCTCTCGATCGAGGACATCAACCTCTTCGAGGTCAACGAGGCCTTCGCCGTCCAGGTCCTCGCGTTCCTGGACCACTACGGCATCGCCGACGACGACGCCCGCGTCAACCAGTACGGCGGCGCCATCGCGTACGGCCACCCGCTCGCGTCCTCCGGCGTACGCCTGATGACCCAGCTGGCGCGGCAGTTCGAGGAGCAGCCGGAGGTCCGCTACGGCCTCACCACCATGTGCGTCGGCTTCGGCATGGGCGCCACGGTCATCTGGGAGAACCCGCACCACAAGGACGCCGGAGGCAGCAAGTGAGCACCACCGCTGAGCTTTTGAAGGGTGCGGCCGAGCTGTTCCCGGACGAGGTCGTCACCTCGGCGCACGTGCGCCACCTCGACCTGCCGTTCGGCGCGGGCAAGTTCGCGCTGATCACGCTGGACAACGGCTTCGACCACACCAAGCCGACCACCTTCGGCCCCGGCTCGCTGGCGAACCTGAACGCCGCCATCGACCAGGTCGAGAAGGAGGCGGCCGAGGGCGCCATCGTCGGCGCCGGTGTCACCGGCAAGCCGTTCATCTTCGCGGTCGGCGCCGACCTCAAGGGCGTCGAGATCCTCAAGCAGCACGAGGACGCGCTGGCCATCGGCAAGAGCGGCCACGAGGTCTTCAAGCGCCTCGCCGCGCTGGCCGTGCCGACCTTCGCGTACTACAACGGCGCGGCCATGGGCGGCGGTGTCGAGGTCGGTCTGCACTGCACCTACCGCACCGTCTCCAAGGCCATCCCGGCCTTCTCGCTGCCCGAGGTCTTCCTCGGTCTGGTTCCGGGCTGGGGCGGCTGCGCCCTGCTCCCGAACCTGATCGGCGCGGAGCGCGCGGTCTCGGTCATCATCGAGAACTCGCTGAACCAGAACCGCCAGCTCAAGGGCAAGCAGGTCTTCGAACTCGGCATCGCGGACGCGATCTTCGAGGGCGCGGACTTCCTGGAGCAGTCGCTGGTCTGGACCGCGAACGTCCTCAAGGGCGACGTCACGGTCGAGCGCCCGGAGATCGACCGCGGCGAGGGCTGGGACCAGGCCGTCGCCAAGGGCCGGTTCATCGCCGACTCCAAGGTGCACGGCGCGGCCCCGGCCGCCTACCGCGCGCTCGACATCATCGCGGCGGCCAAGGACGGCGACCTCCAAGCCGGCTTCGACGCCGAGGACAAGGCGCTCGCCGACCTGATCATGGGCGGCGAACTCCGCAGCGGCATCTACGCGTTCAACCTGGTGCAGAAGCGCGCCAAGCGTCCGGCCGGTGCGCCCGACAAGTCGCTGGCGCGCCCGGTCACCAAGGTCGGCGTGGTGGGCGCGGGCCTGATGGCCTCGCAGCTCGCGCTGCTGTTCCTGCGCCGCCTTGAGGTGCCGGTCGTCCTGACCGACATCGACCAGGAGCGCGTCGACAAGGGTGTGGGCTACGTCCACGCCGAGATCGACAAGCTGCTCGCCAAGTCCCGTATCAACCAGGACAAGGCCAACCGCCTCAAGGGCCTGGTCTCCGGTGTCCTGGACAAGGCCGAGGGCTTCTCCGACGCGGACTTCATCATCGAGGCGGTCTTCGAGGAGATCGGCGTCAAGCAGCAGGTGTTCGCGGAGGTCGAGGCGGTCGCCCCGGCGCACGCGATCCTCGCCACCAACACCTCCTCGCTGTCGGTCTCCGAGATGGCGTCCAAGCTGAAGCACCCCGAGCGGGTCGTCGGCTTCCACTTCTTCAACCCGGTCGCGATCCTCCCGCTCCTGGAGATCGTGCGCGGCGAGCAGACCGACGACGCCTCGCTGGCCACGGCCTTCGGTGTGGCGCGCAAGCTGAAGAAGACCGCGGTCCTGGTGAAGGACGCCCCGGCGTTCGTCGTCAACCGCATCCTGACCCGCTTCATGGGCGAGATCCAGAACGTCATCGACGAGGGCACCCCGGTCGAGGTCGCCGAGAAGGCGGTCGAGCCGCTGGGTCTGCCGATGTCGCCGCTGGTGCTCCTGGAGCTGGTCGGCCCGGCCATCGGTCTGCACGTCTCCGAGACGCTGAACCGTTCCTTCCCGGAGCGCTTCACGGTCTCCGAGAACCTGGCCGCGGTAGTCAAGGCCGGCAAGCGCGGCTTCTATGTGTACTCCGCCGAGAACAACTTCAAGCCGGAGCTGGACCCCGAGGTCGCCGCGCTCCTCAAGCAGGGCGATGTCGTCCTGACCGAGGAGCAGACCCGTGACCGCGTCCTGGACGCGGTGGCGCAGGAGATCGGTCTGATGCTGGAGGAGGGTGTCGTGGCTGAGGCCCAGGACATCGACCTCTGCCTCATCACCGGCGCCGGCTGGCCCTTCCACCTGGGCGGCATCACGCCGTACCTGGACCGTGAGGGTGTCTCGGAGCGCGTGAACGGGAAGAAGTTCCTGGCGCAGGGCGTGGCGAGCGTCCCGGCGTAACGCCCCTTGAGCAGCACGCAGGAGGCCCCCCGCAGTCGCGGGGGGCCTCCTGGCGTTTCGGGTCGTACCGAGGGCGGACGACCCGTCAGACGACCGTCCAGGGCTCCAGGGCAAGGCCCGGCTCGGTGGTCTTCTGGCGGGTGATCCGCAGCCGTCCGTCGGTGCCGAAGGCGGCGAGGACGACCCGCCCGGCGGCATCGGTGGCCAGCGCCGGTACGCCCGCGCAGACCTCGCCCGTGGAGGCCCACACCGCGCCGGCCGACTCGGCCTCCGTCGGGTAGGCGGCGAGCGCCGGGCGGCCGTCGGGGCCGCGCTGGGCCATCAGGGTGCAGTCGTGGCCGTCCACCGGCGTCCGCAGCACGGCGACCGGGCCGCTCGCGGCGCCGCCGAGCGGCACGGCCGGGTCGTCGGCGCGGAAGGCGTGCACGTCACCGCCCTCGGACTCGCGCCAGAAGAAGGTGATCCGGCCCTCCCCGGTGTGCTGGGCGCTCACCGAGCCGTCCGCCACCTGGAGCTTGAGGTCGGGCACCTGCTCGTACTCGCTGCCGGTCGTGCTCCTCGCCCAGCGCATCACGCCGCGCTTGGCCGGGGCCAGCACCTCGACGCGGCCGTCGTCGTCCGCTCCCGCGCAGATCGTGCCGTACGAGCCGGAGCCCTTGAGGTCCTTCCAGTTGCCCCACTTGCCGGAGGACAGCTGGCCACGGGCGCAGACGCCGCCCCCGGCGTTGCGGACGAAGACGTTCAGGTTGTCGGCGGAGTCGACGACGGCGGCCGGGTGGCCGATCTGCGCGGCCTTCTCCTGGTCGCGGTAGGGGGTGCCCATCGGGTACCAGTCCTTCACCGGGCGGCCCGACTGGTACTGGATGGCGTGGACGACGTCCGTCCTGGGCTCACCGGCGGGGGTCGTGGTGCGGCGCAGGGCGAGCAGATGCACATAGCCGTCGCCGCCCTGGGCGACCGACAGCCGCGGGTCGAGCCCGGTCGCCGGGGCGACCAGCTCGGGGCCGGTCCACTCGGGGCCGCCGGGGTGCGTCTCGGTCCAGCGGAGCACACCGCCCGCGCACGGCGCGTACGCGGTCAGCCGCCCGTCCGTGCCGCGCAGCAGCCAGCCGGTGACCGCCGGGGAGCCGTCGGGCAGGGCGGGAGCGGGGACGAGGCCGGGCACGGCGGTGGCGGCGGGTGCGGCGGTGGGGGTCTCGTGCTCCCGGCCCGCCTGCCCCTTCGATGTACGCGCAGGCTTCGACGCCATGGCTCACCGACCACCTTTCCCTACCAGATCCGCGATGAGCGGCAAGATGCGACACACCATGAGACTCCAGCGACAATAACACTCGCTCCCGGGCCCGGATTTCGCGGGATTTCCCCTGCCCGACGTGCGATTTTCCCGTGTCCCGTGGCACCGTGGCGGGATGGGGACGACCTCGCTGGTGATCGTGGACGCGGCCAATGTGGTGGGCTCGGTGCCGGACGGCTGGTGGCGCGACCGGCGCGGCGCCGCGGAGCGCCTGCGCGACCGCCTGACGGGCTACGCCCAGACCGGTCTGCCGGGCTGTCCGGGCCCCGTCGACCTGGTCCTGGTGGTCGAGGGCGCGGCCCGCGGGGTGGAGCCGGTGGCGGGGGTACGGGTCGACTCGGCGCCCGGCAGCGGCGACGACCGGATCGTGGAGCTGGCCGCCGGGCGCGCCCGGGACCGCCCCTGTCTGGTGGTGACGGCCGACCGCGAGCTGCGCCGCCGGGTGGAGGCGCACGGGGCGCGGTGCGTGGGGCCGCGGGCGGTGCGTCATCCCGCCGGGGACGCGGCGGACACGGACGGCTGAGTCCGTACGTACAGGACGGCCCCGTCGACCGTCCCGGCCAGCGGCTCGTAGCGGGCCGCGAGCAGTCGGCGCAGGCTCGGGAGGCGTTCGGGGGCGTACGGCTCGCCCCGGGAGTCGTCGACGATCAGTGCGGGCGGCCGCGCGGTCAGCTCCGCGCGGAAGACCGGCCAGGAGCCCTCCACGCCGTACTTCTCGCCCACCTGGGGGCCGTCGCGGCCGCCGCTGTAGTTGGTGAGGAGTCCGGCGGTCAGATAGCGGGTGGCGGGGGCGCGCCCGGAGAGCCAGTACGTCTCGGGGTGTATGCCCCACACCAGGACCGGGTCGTCCGGCGCCGAGCGCGCCCGTACGGCGGCCGCCAGACGCTCGGCGTGGGCCAGTTCGGGGCGCGGGGCGAGCAGGCCCCAGGCGAGGAAGAGCGCGCAGGCGCAGGCCGACGCGAGCAGCGCGCCGGGCAGCCGGTGCGGCGGCAGGATCTGCAGCGCGGCCGCCGCGAGCAGCACCAGCGGCGGGACGAGCTGGAGGTAGTAGTGGCCGAAGAAGTGGAAGCCGGCGAGGACGGCCCCGGCCGAGGAGGCGAGCCACAGCCACACGTCCGCGGCGCCGGTCCTGGCGATCCGCAGCACCCGCACCACCGGCGGGAGGAGCCCGGCGCAGGCGAACGCGAGGAGCGCGGTGTTGATCAACCCCCGGGCCAGGACGTGGAGTTCGGAGCCGGTGAAGGAGGCGTAGGCGCCGGAGCCGGTGACCGTCCAGAACAGGAACCGGGCCGGGCCGGTGAGCAGCGCGCCGAGCAGCACCGGGCCGCAGAGTCCGGCGCCGGTGCGCAGCAGGGCGGCGCGGCGCGGCGGGGCCGTGCGCCACATCAGCCAGAGCACCGGGACGAGCGCCGCGCCGCCGGTCTGCTTGGTGAGGAAGGCCCCGGCGACGGCGAGCCCGGCGCGGGCCCACTGGCGCCGGTCGGCGCAGCGCACGGCGGCGACCGTGAACGGCAGCATGAACACCTCGAACGTGGCCGCCTGGGTGTCCTCGGGGTTGAGGCCGACGGAGACGAGCAGGTGCAGCACGCCCGCGACCCGGCCCGCCCGGTCGCCCCAGCGGCGGCGCGCGGTGGAGGCGAGCAGCACCGCGGTGAGCAGCTGCGCCCCGACCGCCGCGACCCGCAGCGGGCCGAGCGAGGTGTCGCCGAACACCGCGAAGGCGGCCTCGTACAGCCAGGGCAGCAGCGGCGGCTTGCGGTCGACGACCGTGTCGTACAGCACTCCCCCGGCGGCGAGTTGGCGGGCCTGGACGGCGAGATAGCCCTCGTCGGGGTTCCACAGGGGATGCCGGAAGGAGGGCAGCCGGGTCAGTACGGCCAGGGCGGCGAGCGCGGGCAGCAGCCGCGTCCAGTATCCGGCGCCGCGCCCCGCCGCCGGCTCCGCACGCGGCCGCGGCACCCGTGACGTGCGTACGGAGTGTGACGGGGCGAGGGAGTCGGTGGACGTACGGTGCACGGGGTGCACGCTATCCGGCCCCGCAGTTCCCTCCGAAGCGGGACATACGGGGCCGCGCGATCAACTCGGGGAACCAGCGAGCGTCACTCTACGTTGATGCGGCTGTGGGACCGCCCGTACAGGAAGTAGACGACGAAGCCGATCGCCATCCAGATCCCGAACCGCAGCCAGGTCTCGGCGGGCAGATTGAGCATCAGCCACAGCGAGGCGGCCACCGACAGGATCGGCACCCAGGGCACCAGCGGGGTGCGGAAGGCGCGGTGCAGATCGGGCCGGGTGCGCCGCAGGATGACCACGCTCACCGCGACGATGACGAACGCGAAGAGGGTGCCGATGTTCACCAGCTCGGCGAGTTCGCTGAGGCTGGTGAAGCCCGCGAGGATCGCGATGAGCCCGCCGAGCAGGATGGTCGGGCGGTGCGGGGTGCGGTAGCGGGGGTGGACGCGCGAGAAGAAGCGGGGCAGCAGCCCGTCCCGGCTCATCGCGAAGAACACCCGGGTCTGGCCGAGCAGCAGGATCATGCAGACCGTGGTGAGGCCGACGGCCGCGCCGAAGCTGATGACGCCCGCGTAGAAGGGGTGCCCGGTGGCCTTGAAGGCGTCGGCGAGCGGGGCGTCGATGGAGAGCTGGGTGTAGTGCTGCATGCCGGTGACGACGATCGCGACGGCGACGTACAGGGCGGTGCAGATGAAGAGCGAGCCGAGGATGCCGCGCGGCATGTCCCGCTGCGGGTTCTTGGTCTCCTCGGCGGCCGTCGCCACGATGTCGAAGCCGATGAAGGCGAAGAAGACGACGGAGGCGGCGGTGAAGATGCCCATCACACCGAAGTTGGTGGGCGCGTACCCCGACATCAGCTCGATCAGCGGCGCCTTGAGGCTGCTCCCCGCGGGCTGCGGCTGCGCCTTCGGGATGAACGGCTTGTAGTTCTCGGACTTGATGAAGAAGGCGCCCGCGATGATCACGATCAGTACGACGGTGACCTTGATGGCCACGACGACCGAGGTGACGCGTGCGGAGAGCTTCATCCCGAAGACCAGGATGGCGGTCAGCACCAGGACGAGGGCGGCGGCGAGGATGTCGAAGCCGAAGCCGTCGGCGCCCTCGCGCCCGGACAGCGCATCCGGCAGGTGCCAGCCCGCGTTGTCCATCAGCGAGCGTACGTAGCCCGACCAGCCGACGGCCACCACCGCGGTGCCGAGGGCGAATTCGAGCACCAGGTCCCAGCCGATGGTCCAGGCGGGGAGCTCGCCGAGCGAGGCGTACGAGAACGTGTAGGCGGACCCGGCCACCGGGACCGTGGAGGCGAACTCCGCGTAGCAGAGCGCCGCCAGCGCGCAGACGACGCCGGCCGCCACGAACGCGAGGGAGACCGCCGGGCCCGCGTTCTCCTTGGCGACCTTGCCCGTGAGGACGAAGATGCCGGTGCCGATGATGACACCGACGCCGAAGACCGTCAGATCGAGGACGGACAGCGATTTCTTGAGTGCGTGTTCCGGCTCCTCTGTGTCCGCGATGGACTTCTCGATTGATTTGGTCCGAAAGAGACCGGTACCAGCCACCTTGTGCACCTCCGCTAGCTCATGTCCCCGCCATGATCGGGACGAGTGGCGGTACGGGTACCGGGCGGCGGCGGTAATTCACGCGGATGGGCCGGTCCAACCACCCGTACAGGGCGATCGGACCGGCCCATTGACCGGTCGCCGGCTGTTCACCGGCGCCTTCGTCAGTCGCGCGCGGGCTCCACGGCGCTCTCGCTCTCCAGGCCGCCGAGCTTGGCGACCAGGCCGGTGACCTGGCGCGCGATGTCCGGCGCGGTCAGCCCGATCTCGGCCATGACCTCCTTGCGGGAGGCGTGGTCGAGGAAGCGCGGCGGAATGCCGAAGTCGCGCAGCGGTACGTCGACGCCCGCGTCGCGCAGCGCCTGCGCGACGGCCGAACCGACACCGCCGACGCGGCTGTTGTCCTCGACGGTGACGACGACCCGGTGGGTCTCGGCGAGCGGCGCCAGCGCCTCGTCGACCGGCTTGACCCAGCGCGGGTCGACGACGGTGGTCGAGATGCCCTGGGCGTCCAGCAGGTCGGCGATCTCCAGGCACATCGGGGCGAGCGCGCCGACCGAGACGAGGAGCACGTCGGGGCTCTCGGCCTCGGGGCGGCGCAGCACGTCCATGCCGCCGATCCGGCCGACCGCCTGGACCGCCGGGCCGACCGCGCCCTTGGAGAAGCGCACGACGGTAGGGGCGTCATCCACCTCGACGGCCTCGCGGAGCTGGGCGCGCACCTGGTCGGCGTCGCGCGGGGCCGCGATCCGCAGGTCGGGGACTACCTGGAGGATCGACATGTCCCACATGCCGTTGTGCGAGGCGCCGTCGGTGCCGGTGACCCCGGCCCGGTCCAGGACGAACGTCACCCCGCACTTGTGCAGGGCGACGTCCATCAGGACCTGGTCGAAGGCGCGGTTGAGGAAGGTGGCGTAGACGGCGAAGACGGGGTGCAGCCCACCGGTGGCCAGGCCCGCCGCGGAGACCGCGGCGTGCTGCTCGGCGATGCCCACGTCGTAGACCCGCTCCGGGAAGGCCTTGGCGAACTTGTCGAGCCCGACCGGCTGGAGCATGGCCGCGGTGATCGCGACGATGTCCTCGCGCTCCTTGCCGAGCCTGACCATCTCCTCGCCGAAGACCGAGGTCCAGTCGAGGCCGGAGGTCGAGACCGGCAGCCCGGTGTCGGGGTGGATCTTGCCGACGGCGTGGAAGCGGTCGGCCTCGTCCGCCAGGGCGGGCTGGTAGCCGCGGCCCTTCTCGGTGAGGCAGTGGACGATGACCGGGCCGCCGAAGCGCTTGGCGCGCGTCAGGGCGGACTCCAGGGCCTCGATGTCGTGGCCGTCGATCGGGCCGACGTACTTCAGCCCCAGGTCCTCGAACATGCCCTGCGGGGCGATGAAGTCCTTGAGGCCCTTCTTGGCGCCGTGCAGCGTCTCGTACAGCGGCTTGCCGACGACCGGGGTGCGCTCCAGGAGGTCCTTGCCCTTGGCCAGGAAGCGCTCGTAGCCGTCGGTGGTGCGCAGGGTGGCCAGGTGGTTGGCGAGGCCGCCGATGGTCGGCGCGTAGGAGCGCTCGTTGTCGTTGACCACGATGACCAGCGGGCGGTCCTTGGCGGCGGCGATGTTGTTCAGCGCCTCCCAGGCCATACCGCCGGTGAGCGCGCCGTCGCCGATGACCGCGACGACGTGGTCGTCCTTCTTCAGGACCTCGTTGGCCTTGGCCAGGCCGTCGGCCCAGCCCAGCACGGTGGAGGCGTGGCTGTTCTCGATGAAGTCGTGCTCGGACTCGGCGCGGGCCGGGTAGCCGGAGAGCCCGCCCTTCATCTTCAGCTTGGAGAAGTCCTGGCGGCCGGTGAGGAGCTTGTGCACATAGCTCTGGTGGCCGGTGTCCCACAGGACCTTGTCCTTGGGCGACTCGAAGACGCGGTGCAGCGCGATCGTGAGCTCCACGACGCCCAGGTTGGGGCCGAGGTGCCCGCCGGTCTTGGAGACCGCGTCCACGAGAAAGGTCCGGATCTCAGCGGCCAGCTGGTCCAGCTGCTCCGGGCTGAGCCGGTCGAGATCGCGCGGTCCCCTGATACGGGTAAGCAGCGGCACCCGTGCCTCCTTGCATCCGTGCTGGTCGAGCATGCCGATTCCGCCGAGTCTAATGTTCCGTTCGCGACGGCGGTCATCGGGCGGTGCGTTCCGCGTCACGCGAATGGCTGACATCCGCGCCCGCGCACAGACGTGCCCGGCGCCGCGAGGGCACCGGGCACGTCGGTGGTCCTACCGTGGGGCCCCCTTGCCCCACAAGGAACGCGAGGGGTGTGGGCCGCGGGTCAGGCGCGGCCGGCGGACTTCTGGGTCTTGCGGGTGACCGCGTCGATCACGACGGTCGCGAGCAGTACGCCACCCGTGATCATGTACTGGATCGGCGAGGCGATGCCCTGCAGGGCCAGGCCGTACTGGATCGAGGTGATCACCAGCACACCGAGCAGCGCGTTCCAGGTGCGGCCGCGGCCGCCGAAGAGGCTGGTGCCGCCGATGACGGCCGCCGCGATGGCGTTCATCAGGAGCTCGCCGCTGCCCGCGCCCTGGTTGGCCGCGGTGATCTTCGAGGCGAGGAAGAGACCGCCGATGGCCGCGAAGGTGCCGGAGATGGCGTAGATCGAGGTGCGGATCATCACCACGTTGATGCCGGCCCGGCGGGAGGCCTCGATGGAGCCGCCGAGCGCGAAGACCTTGCGGCCGTACGCGGTGCGCCGGAGCACGAAGTCGGTGAGCACCAGGACCGCCAGGAAGAGCACCACCGCGAGCGGGAGGCCCTTGTACTGGTTGTAGACGGCGGCGGCGCCGACGGCCGGGATCGCGAGCAGCACCGTGCGCAGCACGATCTCGCTGAGCGGCCGGGACGGCACCCCGGCCGCCTCGCGGCGCCGGCTGTCGAGGAACGAGGTGAGGAAGAACGCCACCACCGCGATCGCGGCCAGGCCGTAGGCGGCCGCCACATCGCTGAAGTAGTAGCTGGTCAGCTTCGCGACCAGGCCCTCGGGGTCCAGGTTGATCGTGCCGTTGCTGCCCAGGACCTGGAGCATGAAGCCGTTCCAGAACAGCAGACCGGCCAGGGTCACGGCGAACGCGGGGACGCCGATCTTGGCGAAGACGAAGCCGTGGATGGCGCCGGCGACCGTACCGGTGAGGACGGCCAGGACCAGGGCCAGCCACTCGGCCATGCCGTGCGTGACGTTGAGCACCGCGAAGCTGGCGCCCGCGACACCGCTGACCGAGCCGACCGACAGGTCGATCTCGCCGAGCAGCAGCACGAAGACGATGCCGGTGGCGATCATGCCCGTACCGACCATGGCGACGCTGATGTCGGAGAGGTTGCCGGCGGTCAGGAAGTTCGAGTTCAGGCTCTGGAAGATCGCCATGATGGCGATCAGGCCGACGACGACCGGCAGCGACCCGAGGTCGCCCGCCTTCATCTTGCGCTTGAACTCGGACAGGTAGCCCGCGAAGCCCTGCTCGCGCACGAGCAGGCGCGGGTCGACGGCGGTGACCGCCTCGCCCGCGGCCGGCGGCGCGTCGACGGGGGCCTCGTGCGGCTTGTCGAGGTGGATGGGCGCGGTCGGGTCGGCCGCCGCGGCCTTGTCCACGGGGGAGGTCTTGTCGGTGTTCACTTCTGAACCTCCGCGTTGCGCGCCGCACGGCGGGTCACGGCGTTGTCCGTGGCGCCGGTGATGGCGGAGATGATCTCTTCCTGCGAGGTGTTCTTGACCTCGAAGACGCCGTTGTTGCGGCCGAGGCGCAGCACGGCGACCTTGTCCGCGACGGCCTTCACATCGGCCATGTTGTGGCTGATGAGGATGACCGCGTGGCCGCGCTCGCGCAGCCGCTCGACCAGGTCGAGGACCTGCGCGGTCTGCTCGACGCCGAGGGCCGCGGTCGGCTCGTCGAGGATGACGAGCTTGGGCTCGCCGAGCATCGAACGGGCGATGGCGACGGTCTGGCGCTGACCGCCGGAGAGCGACGCGATCGGGATGCGGACGCTCGGGATGCGGATCGACAGCGTGGTGAGCAGCTCGCGCGAGCGGCGCTCCATCTCGACCTCGTCGAGGATGCCGCGCTTGCGCAGCTCCCGGCCGAGGTAGAGGTTGCCGACGACGTCGATGTTGTCGCACAGCGCGAGGTCCTGGTAGACGGTCGCGATGCCGAGCGACTGGGCGTCGTGCGGCTTGTTGATCTGTACGCCGCGGCCCTCCCACTCGATGACGCCGTCATCGATGGGGTGCACACCCGCGATCGTCTTGACCAGCGTGGACTTTCCGGCTCCGTTGTCGCCCACCAGGGCGACAACCTCACCGGCGTGGACCTCAAGCTCTACGTCGGTGAGCGCCTGAACGGCACCGAATCGCTTGGAGACCCCGCGCAACGCCAGCACGGGCGTAGCGGACACGTGAACCATCTCCTTCGCCGCCTGACCGGCGGGGATGCCGCGCCCGAGGAGGAGGGCGCGGAGGTTGAGCAGAAGAGAACGAGGAGGAGAAGCGTTCCGTCCGGCGCCCCGCCCGATAGCGGGGGCTGAGAAGGGGGGCGGGGCGCCGGACAGGCTTCGGGGGCCGGGGCTCCCCCCGCGCACAGCGTGCGCGCGGGGGTTCCGGCGGGGGACTACTTCAGGCCGAGCGCGTCGCAGGCGGCCTTGTAGTTCGAGGTGCAGATCTCGTCGACCTTGTAGATGCCGTCCTTGATGACGGTGTCCTTGATGTTGTCCTTGGTCAGCGACACGACCGGGAGGATCACCGACGGGACGCCCTTGGTGGTCGGGCTGTCGACCTTGGACTTCGCGATCGAGTCCAGCTTCTCACCCTTGGCCAGCGCCACGGCCATCTCGGCCGCGATCGGGCCTTCCTGGACGTAGGGCTTGTAGACGCTCATGAACTGCTCGCCCGCGACGATGCGCTGGACTCCGGCGAGTTCGGCGTCCTGGCCGGTGACCGGGGGAAGCGTGGACAGGCCGGCGGCCTTGAGGGCGGTGATGATGCCGCCGGCCATGCCGTCGTTGGCGGAGTAGACGCCGATGACCTTGTCCTTGCCCAGGGCGGAGATGGCGCCTTCCATGTTGGCGTTGGCGTTCTCCGGCTTCCACTCCTTGGTGTCGTACTCCTTGCCGATGTTCACCTTGCCGTCGAGCTCGGCGTGCGCGCCCTTCTTGAACAGGGCGGCGTTCGGGTCGGTGATCGCGCCGTTCATCATCACGATCTGGCCGTCCTTGGCCTTCGCGCCCAGCGCGTCGACCAGGGCCTTGCCCTGCACATGGCCGACCTGCTCGTTGTCGAACGACGTGTACGCGTCGATCGGGCCCTCGGCCAGACGGTCGAAGGCGACGACCGGGATGCCCTGGTCCTTGGCCTTCTTGATCGCGCCCGCGATCGCCTTCGAGTCCACCGCGTCCACGATCAGCGCGTCGACCTTGTTGGTGATCATCGTGTCGACCTGCTGCGTCTGCGTCGTCGCGTCCTGCTTGGCGTTCGCGTAGACGATCTTGCCCTTGCCGTTGGTCAGCTCGCTGACCTTCTTCTCGATGAGCGGCTTGTCGAACTTCTCGTAACGCGCGGTCTGGTTCTCCGGCAGGAGCAGACCGATCTTGATCGCGTCGCCCTTCTTGGAGCCGGTCGACTCCTTGGTCTTGTCGCCCGATTCCTTGGCGCTTCCACAGGCGGCGAGAGAGACAGCCATTGCGGTGGCGGCCACGGCCACGGCGGCACGACGCATACGCGTGTTCATTCTGGAACCTCCCTGACGAGGCCGCGACGTTGCGGCCGAGGTGGCTGGAAGTCAACTCGGCTGGGGGGCCACCGTCAAGGAGTAAATCCTTAACGAGATGACAACGGTGCCATCCGTTATCTAAGTGAAGGCAGGAGCCCCAGCAGGGAGAGCGCTCTCCAACAGGGTCGAATCGCCCATTTCACTCAGTACCAGAGCCAGCGCGCCGAGCACCTCGGCGCGGCCGCCCAGGGCGCCCGGAAGGACCGAAAGCTGGCGCGCCGCACTGGGGATGGCGTACCGCGACACGGAGTCCCTGATGGGCCCCAGGACCAGCTCCCCGGCCTCCGCCAGATCGCCGCCGAGCACCACCCGGCTGGGGTTGAGCAGATTGCAGAGGTTGGCGACACCGCTGCCGATGTGGCGTCCCACGTCCGCGATGACCCGGCGGCACCCCGGGTCGCCCTCGCGGGCCAGCTGGACCACCCGTTCCATGGTCAGATCGGCCCCGTGGCTGGACTGGAGCAGCGGCAGCACGTACCGGGCGGCCGTGAAGGTCTCCAGGCAGCCCCGGTTGCCGCAGCGGCACACCGGGCCCGACTCGTCCAGGGTGATGTGCCCGATCTCGCCGGCCGTGCCGCCCGGGCCCCGGTAGATCTGCCCGTCGATCACCAGACCGGCGCCGACACCGCTCGCCACCTTGATGTACGCCAGGTCCTTGACCCCGCGCCCGCTGCCCCACACCAGCTCGCCCAGGGCGCCCAGGTTGGCGTCGTTGTCGACGTACACCGGCACGCCCAGGCGCCCGGAGAGCTCCTCGCGGGGGTTGATGCCGGTCCAGCCCGGCAGGATGGCCGTGGAGCCCAGCGTTCCGGACTCCATGTCGATGGGTCCGGGCACGCCCAGACCCACCCCGATGACCTTGTCCGGGCCGATGCCGGTGGCCGCGATCAGCCGTGTGACCAGCTGTTCCGCCCTGCCGAAGCCCTGTGCGGAGGAGGCGTCGACGTCGAGCGGCTCGGCCTCCTCGGCGAGCACCTGGTGGGCCAGGTTGCCGACCGCGACGCGCAGATGGGTGTGGCCGAAGTCGACGCCGATGACGATGCCCGCGGAGCCGCTGAGCGAGACGCTGCGGGCCCGGCGGCCGCCCGCCGAGGTGGGCGTGACCTCGACGGTTCCGGCTTCCTTCAGTTCACGAACGATGTTGGAGACCGTGGCCGCGGAGAGCCCCGTGGTCCTGGCGATCTCGGCCTGGGTGAGCGAGCCCGCCATGCGCACCGCGCGTACGACCCGCTCCAGATTGGCCCGGTGCAATGACGTCTGCGACCCCGGAGTCTCCATCGACTCATCCACTCCTGCCGTAGGCAGGCGGCACGACGGCCGCCCCCGCACGAGGCCGCAGCTTTGAGGCCCCGCCCTATCTCCAACATGTGAACTCTAAGCTGAGCCTTTCGGGTTGTCTCCCGTCAAGACCTGAGCAGTGGGACATAGCACGGGACCGCCCGTCGGCGTGTCGCCGACGGGCGGTCCCGTGGTGGATACGGAGCGTGACGTACCGCTATTTGAGCGCTCCCGCGGTGAGTCCCGCGACGACCTGGCGCTGGAAGACGATGTACGCGGCGAGCACCGGCAGCATCGCCATCACCAGGCCCGCCATGAGGCCGGACCAGTCGCCCTTGTACCCCTGGCTGGTCGCGAGCTCGACCAGGCCCTGGGAGAGCACCCGCTTGTCCGGGTCCGTGTTGAGGACCGTCGGCAGCATGTACTGGTTCCACTGCCCCAGGAAGTTGAAGATGCCCACGCTGATCAGACCCGGACGGGCCATCGGCAGCATCACCTGGAAGAAGGTACGGGTGTGGGAGGCGCCGTCGATCATCGCCGCCTCGGCGACCGAGGTGGGGAGCGTCCGGAAGAACGAGGTGAGGAAGAAGACCGTGAACGGCAGCGAGTACGCGATGTAGACCAGGATCAGGCCGTGGGTCGTGTTCAGCAGGCTCAGGTTGTTCATCACGTAGAACAGCGGCACCAGGGCCAGCATGATCGGGAAGCTCATCCCGCCGATGAACAGGTAGTAGATGAACCGGTTCCCGGGGAAGTCGAAGCGCGCCAGTACGTACGCGGCCATCGAGCCGAGCAGCAGCGTGCCGATGAGCGAGCCGCCCACCACCAGGATGGTGTTGACGAAGTAGTCGCTCATATGGGCCTGGGTCCAGGCCCGCGACCAGTTGTCGAAGTGCAGCTTGTCCGGGAGCGCCCAGGGCGTGGACAGGATCGAGTTGTCGTCCTTGAAGGACGCCATGACCGCCCAGAGCAGCGGGATGACGACCATGAACGCCCAGAGGATGAGCACGCCGTGCGAGAAGACGTTGAGGACCACGCCCTCGCTCTTCTTCTCCTTCTTCGCGGGTGCCGCCTGTTTGGCCACGGGCGGGCGCTCCTCGGCGAGGTCGGCGGTCGAGGTGTCAGTGGTCATGAGAACTCCAGCCGCTCGCGCCGGCCCAGTCGCATCACGACCGCCGCGAACAGCAGCGTGACGACGAGCAGCGCGACACCGATCGTGGTCGCGTATCCGGCCTGACCGTCGCGGAACGCCGACTGATAGACGTAGAGCGGCAGGACCGTGGTCGAGTAGTCGGGGCCGCCCGGGCCCACCGTCATGATCTGCACGGAGGCGAACGCCTCGGCGCCGAGGGCGAGGATGCCCATGTAGACCCAGCCGGACTGCACGGTGTCCCAGAGCAGTGGCAGCGTGATCCTGAAGAACGTGGTGAAGCGGCTGGCCCCGTCGAGCAGCGCCGCCTCGTAGAAGTCCCTGGGGATCGACGCCATTCCGGCCGAGAACAGGACGACGAAGAATCCGACGGTGGACCAGACGAGCACGGCCATCACGCAGTACAGCGCCAGATCCGGGTCGCCGAGCCAGTTCGGCTGGACGCTTCCCAGGCCGACCCCCTTGAGCGCGGAGTTGATCACGCCGTTGTTGGGGTTGTACGCGAACTGGAAGAGCAGGGCGACGATCGCGATCGAGAGCACCTGCGGAAAGAAGTACGCGATTTTATAGAATCCGGAGCCGCGCACTCCGGTAATGGCGGCGCCCTTTCGGCGCCGCCCCCCGACATTGAGCATGAAGGCGAAGAACAGCGCGAGCCCCAGCGTCACCAGCGGCAGCAGCAGGACGAACAGCAGACTGTGCTGCAACGACTTCCAGAAGATGTCGTCGTCGAACATCCGCTTGTAGTTGTCGAAGCCGACCATCTTGAAGTCCGGGCTCAGACCGGTCCAGTCCGTGAACGAGTAGTAGATGGACTGGATGAACGGCCAGATGACGAAGAGTGAGTACAACGCCAGTGGGAGTGCCAGAAATCCCACGATGAACCGGTACTTGCCGTGTTGCATGGTTACCGACCCCGATCTTCTAGCGGGTGCCGCCGCTGGTGACGCTTGACCACTGCCGCTACTTCTTGTGCTTGTAGTGCTTGATGTTCTGGTCCTGGGCGGCCTTGTCGGCGTAACCCTGGATCTTCTTGATGGTTTCGGCCGGGGTGGCGCGGCCCGCCATCATCTCACCGAGACCGGCGACACCGATCTGCTCCTTCTGGAGCTTTACGTACCAGTCCTGGAGCCGCGGGTTGACGACGTTGGTGCCGGCCTTCTTCAGCGCGTCGACACCGGACTGCAGGGCCGTCGACAGGGACAGGCCGTCGGTGCCGCCGTTGAAGGCGGAGAGCGACTTCACCTGGGTGGTGAAGTTCTTCGAGGAGGCCTCGCTGAGCATGATGCGCAGCTGCTCCATGCCGCCGGTCGGGTTCTTCGCCTTCGCCGGGACGATGAACGGCTCGCCGCCGGACGCCCAGATGGTGCCGAACGGCATCTTGTCGCTGCCGTCCAGGCTGGAGGGCGCGCCCACCATCATCTTGAAGTCCTTGGGCGTGGTGGGAGCGGCCTCGTTCTCCACCCAGGAGCCGTTCGGGATGAACAGCGCCTGCCCCTTGGTCCAGGCGGTCTGCGACTGGATGTGGGTCATGCCCGGGGTGCCCTGGAGGATGTAGCCCTTCTTGAAGAGCTCGTAGTACGCCTCGAACGCGGCCTTGACGGCCGGGTGCTCCCAGGCCTTCGGCTCCAGGTTGTCGATGGAGTCGAGGACCTCCTTGCCGCCGATCTTGGCGATGAACGGGTAGAGCGAGAACGGCAGGTAGTACGGGTACTTGCCCGGGTACGTCCAGCCCGCGATGCCCTGCTTCTTGGCCTTCGCGCACAGGGCGAGCATCTCGTCCCAGGTCTCCGGGTACTTCGCGTCGAGCTTGTCGAGCGCGGTCTGCGAGTACCAGACGCCGTAGACCGTGTACGCGTAGTAGAAGATCCACACCGGGTCGCCGTCGAACTGGCCCATCTCGACGATGCCGGGCCGCAGCGTGTCGCGGACCTTCTTGCTCGGGTCGTCGATGGACGGCGCGTCCAGGAGCGGGGTCAGATCGGTGAGCTGGCTCTTTCCGACCAGGACGCCCATGTCCATCTGCTCGGCGCCCGAGTTGTCGATCAGGTCCGGCGGGGTGCCGCCGTTGAACTTGGGCTGGAGCTCCGACTGGATCTTCTGGGTCTTGTGGAAACTGATCTTCGCCTTCGGGAACGCCTTCTCATAGACGGCGTTCGCGTCGGTGGCGTACTTGGTGCCGAAACCGCCGTCGAAGATGACGACGTCGAGAGGGGCCGACTCATTCACCGCGAGCGGGTTCTTGTCGGACTTGGTGCCCTTCTCGACCTTCTTGTCGCTGCCGCTGTCGCCGCTCGCACAGGCGGACAGGAAGCCCATCGCCGGAACGGTGATCAGACCGAGCGCCGCGGACCGCTTGATCAGATCGCGACGGCCCAGGCCCTCATTGCTGTCGTGGGCGGAGGTGGATCCCATGCTCAAGTCCTCGCCTTCTCCAGGACTCAGGCGGTGTACCGGTCGCCCGTACCAAATCGCCTGCAGGCGAAGGGCCCCGCCACCGCGGTCAGTTGTGCTGAAGCTTGGGTAGTGCAGGGTACGCAGCGGATACGCCGGTTTTGCGGAGGATGACGTGCCGTTGCTTCCCCGACGTCCCCCGTCCCCCGAGCCCGCCGGTTTCCCGGCGGAGCGGACGCCGACAGGTATAGTCCACTTTCCGTCAACTGAGCAAGATCGAAAGCATGGTTGGACGGCATCCTTTCCCGAGTTGAGACCTCTTGGATATCTGATGGCGGAGCGCGGTGGGCCGGACCCCCGCGACACTCCCGCGGCGCGCCGGAACGCCCAGGCCATTCCCCCTCAACACCCTTGACACCACCTACGACTTGCCTTCCTACTGGATCCTGCATTTTCTCTCTGACAACGTTGTCCAGATCGTATGACCGGTGCGCACGGGCCTCGGCCGGGCGTCGCCGTGTCATGCGCCCGCCAATGGAAAGGCCCCGTATGCTGCCCAGATCCCGGCTCCGACAAGGGCCGGCGGCCGCCCTCGCGGCGGCCTCCTTCATGCTCGTGGTGACGGCCCAGTGGGCCGCGTCGGCCCAGGTGGCCTCGGCGCAACCCGCCTCCGGCGGCCAGGCGTTCCGTACCTCGTTCGAAACCGGCCAGCCGCAGCCGGACTGGCGCGACACCGTGGACACGGGCCCGGACGGGAAGAAACGCGCCTCGGGCGTCGACGGCGGATTCACCAGCGGCATACCGGGCAATGTCACCGACAAGGTGACGGCGCTGCGGGCGAGCGCCGAGAACGACGGCTCGGGCGAGGTGAAGGAGAACCTCGTCGACGGCCAGCCGAGCACCAAATGGCTCGCCTTCCAGCCGACCGCCTGGCTGGAATTCGATCTCGAAAGCCCGGTCAAGGTCGTCACCTACGCGCTGACCTCGGCCAATGACGCGGCGCCCCGCGACCCCAAGGACTGGACGCTGAAGGGCTCGACGGACGGCAGCACCTGGACGACGCTGGACACCCGCTCGGGTGAAACGTTCACCTCGCGCTTCCAGACCAAGACGTACGACTTCGCGGGCGCCGCGGCGTACGCGCACTACCGTCTGGAGATCACCCGCAACGGCGGAGCCGACATCACCCAGCTGGCCGATGTGCAGTTCTCGAACGGGGACACCAGCACCCCGACCCCACAGGACATGCGGACGCTGCCGGACCGTGGACCCGGTGGTTCACCCACCGCCAAGGCCAACGCCGGATTCACCGGAAAGAGGGCCCTGCGTTACGCCGGTACGCACAAGGCGGACGGGCGGGCCTACTCGTACAACAAGATCTTCGACGTGGACACCCGGATCGACCGGGACACCGTGTTGGACTACAAGATCTTCCCGTCGATGCCGGAGACCGACCTCGGCTACCCCGCCACGAACGTGTCGGTGGACCTCGCCTTCACCGACGGCACCTATCTGAGCGACCTGAAGGCGGTCGACTCGCACGGCGGTGCGCTCACCCCGCAGGGCCAGGGCGCGGCGAAGACGCTCTACGTCAACCAGTGGAACCAGGTGTCCTCGCGCATCGGGGCGGTGGCCGCAGGCAAGACGGCCGACCGGATCCTGGTGGCGTACGACTCGCCCAGGGGCCCGGCGAAGTTCCAGGGCTGGATCGACGACCTCGCGCTCGCCCCGAAGAAGCCGGAGAAGCGCCTCGCCCACCTCGCCGACTACGCGCTCACCACCCGGGGAACCAACTCCAGCGGCTCCTTCTCGCGCGGCAACACCTTCCCGGCGACGGCCGTCCCCAACGGGTTCAACTTCTGGACCCCGGTGACCAACGCGGGCTCGCAGGACTGGCTGTACGACTACGCGCGGCGCAACAACGCGGACAACCTGCCCACCCTCCAGGCCTTCTCGGCCAGCCACGAGCCGAGCCCCTGGATGGGCGACCGGCAGACCTTCCAGCTGATGCCGTCGGCGGCCGCCGGCACCCCGGACGCCTCGCGCACCGCACGCGCGCTGCCGTTCCGGCACGAGAACGAGACCGCGAAGCCCTACTACTACGGCGTCACCTTCGAGAACGGCCTCAAGGCCGAGATGGCACCCACCGACCACGCCGCGACCATGCGGTTCACCTATCCCGGTGACGACGCGAGCGTGCTCCTCGACAACGTCAACAACAACGGCGGCCTCACCCTGGACCCGGCGGCCTCCTCCTTCACCGGCTACTCCGACGTCAAGAGCGGCCTCTCGGAGGGCGCCACCCGGCTCTTCGTGTACGGCGTCTTCGACGCTCCGGCCACCGCGGGCGGCAAGCTGCCCGGGGGCGGCGGCGCGGACGTCACCGGCTATCTGCGCCTCAGCCCCGGCAAGGACCGCACGGTCACCCTGCGCCTCGCCACTTCACTCATCAGTGTGGACCAGGCGAAGGCGAACCTCGCCGCGGAGATCCCGGCGGGCACGTCCTTCGAGCGCGTACGGGACCGGGCGCGCCAGGCGTGGGACAAGATCCTGGGCCGGGTCGAGGTCGAGGGCGCGAGCCACGACCAGCTGACGACCCTCTACTCCTCGCTCTACCGGCTCTACCTCTACCCGAACTCCGGCTTCGAGAAGGTCGGTTCCAAGAACCAGTACGCCAGCCCCTTCACCCCGGGGACCGGCCAGGACACCCCGACGCACACCGGCGCGAAGATCGTCGACGGCAAGGTGTACGTCAACAACGGCTTCTGGGACACCTACCGGACGACCTGGCCCGCGTACTCGCTGCTCACCCCGGCGCGGGCCGGTGAGATGGTCGACGGATTCGTCCAGCAGTACAAGGACGGCGGCTGGATCTCACGGTGGTCCTCGCCCGGCTACGCGGACCTGATGACCGGGACCAGCTCGGACGTGGCGTTCGCCGACGCGTATGTGAAGGGCGTGAAGTTCGACGGCGAGGCCGCCTACGAGGCCGCGCTGAAGAACGCGACCGTCGCTCCGCCGGCCGCGGGGGTCGGCCGCAAGGGCATGGACACCTCGCCCTTCCTCGGGTACACCCCGACCTCCACGCACGAGGGCCTGTCCTGGTCCCTTGAGGGCTACCTCAACGACTACGGCCTGGCGAAGATGGGCGAGGCGCTCCACAAGAAGACCGGCAAGTCCCGCTACAAGGAGGAGTCGGCGTACTTCCTGGGCCGCGCCCGGAACTACGTGAAGCTCTTCGACCCGAAGGCGGCGAGCGCCGGGGCCGGTGCGCCCGGCTTCTTCCAGGGCCGCGACGCCAAGGGCGACCGGCGGGTGCCGAGCGACACGTACGACCCGCGGGTCTGGGGGTACGACTACACCGAGACCAACGGCTGGGGCTACGCGTTCACCGCCCCGCAGGACTCGCGCGGCCTCGCCAACCTCTACGGCGGGCGCGCCGGTCTGGCGAAGAAGCTCGACGCGTTCTTCGCGACGCCGGAGACGGCCTCGCCCGACTTCGCCGGTTCGTACGGCAGCGTCATCCACGAGATGACGGAGGCGCGTGACGTCCGGATGGGCATGTACGGCCACTCCAACCAGGTCGGCCACCACGTGACGTACATGTACGACGCGGCCGGGCAGCCCTGGAAGACGCAGGAGAAGGTCCGCGAGGTCATGAACCGCCTCTACACGGGCAGCGAGATCGGCCAGGGCTACCACGGCGACGAGGACAACGGCGAGCAGTCGGCCTGGTACCTGTTCTCCGCGCTCGGGTTCTATCCGCTGGTCATGGGCAGCGGCGAGTACGCCATCGGCTCACCCCAGTTCACCAAGGCCACCGTGCACCTGGAGAACGGCCGCGACCTCGTGGTCAAGGCCCCCAAGAACAGCTCCCGCAACCTCTACGTCCAGTCGCTCAAGGTGAACGGCAAGGCCTGGAACTCCACCGCGCTCCCCCACTCCCTGCTGGCCCGGGGCGGCACGCTGGACTTCTCGATGGGGCCGAGGCCGTCGGCCTGGGGCACGGGCGAGAAGGCGGCGCCGGTGTCGATCACGCACGACGACAAGGTGCCCACGCCGCCGGCCGACGCGATCTCGGGCAGCGGCCCGCTGTTCGACGACACCTCGGCGACAGCGGGCACGTTCGACTCCGTCGAGCTGCCGGTGGCGTCGTCCACGCGTGCGGTGCAGTACACCCTGACGTCCTCGGACCGGGCGAAGGCCCCCAAGGGGTGGGTCCTCCAAGGGTCTTCGGATGGGACGAAGTGGGTCGATCTGGACAAGCGTTCCGGTGAGTCGTTCGCCTGGGACAAGCAGACCCGGGTGTTCGGCGTGGCCCGGCCCGGCTCGTACGGGCACTACCGGCTGGTGCCGACGGGCGGACCGGCGACGCTGGCGGAGGCCGAGCTGCTGCGCTGACGGCCCCAGCGGGCGGGCGGGCATATCGAGTTGGCCGCTTTTACCTCAAGCCGATTGACATGTAAAGGAGTCATGGCAAGATTCCGGTGAAACCCGTGGCGCGTCTCGTCTGCTGAGGCGCGCCACGTCGCATCTGAGCCTCATGGATCATGGAGAACTACGTGGCCAAGAATCTGGCCAAGGATTCCGGGACCTCCGGGACTTCTGGGATGTCCGGGACTTCCGGAATGTCTGAGACTTCTGGGATTTCCGGCAGCAAGCGGAGCCGGATAGCCGCCCGGCTCGGCGCCGCCGTGGCCGCCGCCGCCCTCGTCGGCACCGGTGCGACCGCGGTCGCCGCGGTCAACCCGCCGAAGCCGTTCGCCGCCGCCACCCCGGCGGCGTCGGCGCCGTCGCTCGCCCGGTCCGGCGCGATGACCTCGGCGCCCAGCCCCGAGGCCCCCCAGTTCGACCTGTTCGCCGCGGACCGCGCCAACACGCTGTACGGCTACATCCGCGACGGCGGCGGCGCCCTCAGCCCGCGCGCCAAGATCGACACGGGCTGGGACCCCATCAAGTGGACGACCCAGGTCGACCACGACGCCGACGGGTACGCCGACGGCTGGTGGGAGTGGGACAAGAACGGCACGATGTACTACGCCGCGGACGACGCCACCGAGCCGTGGACCGTGGGCGGCGGCTGGAACACGTACAACCTGCTCGTCTCCCCCGGCAACCTGGGCGGCGCCGCGGCCGGCGACCTGCTCGCCCGTGACACCACCGGCGACCTGTACGTGTACCTGGGCTACGGCACCGGCAAGGTGGCGAGCCGCTACAAGGTCGGCGGCGGCTGGAACACGTACAACCAGATCGCGGGCAACGGCGACCTGACCGGCGACGGCAAGAACGACATCGTCGCCCGCGACGGCTCGGGCACGCTGTGGCTCTACAAGGGCACCGGCAACTACAAGGCGCCCTTCGAGGGCCGCACCAAGATCGGTGGCGGCTGGAACACGTACAACGCCCTGTTCTCGATGGGCGACCTGGACCTGGACGGCAGGACCGACCTCATCGCGCGCGGCAACGACGGCTCCCTGTGGCGCTACTCGGGCACGGGCAACGCGGCGGCGCCGTTCGCCGGGCGCAAGAACATCGGGACGAGCGGCTGGAACACGTACCGCCTGTTCTTCTGATGTCTTGATCCACTGCGCAAAGGGCCGCACTCCCGGAAGAGGGTGCGGCCCTTTCCGTTGCCCCCGCGTCCGCCCTCTGTCGCTGTTCCGCACTCAAACAGGTTGACAGGTAAAGGAGTTGTGTAAGGATCTCGATGATCGCGTGACGTGTCCGGCGCACGGTTCGCAGGGATGCCCGGTGCCGCGTCATGGCTCATCGACTCTATGGAGAGATACGTGGCCAAGACTTCTGGCCGTACGCGCGGGCGGAGAGCCGCCCTCCGTCTCGCTGCCGTGGCGGCTGCCGCCGCCCTCGTCGGCACCGGCGCCTCCGCGTTCGCGGCCGACAACCCGACCCCGTCCGCCAAGGCGTCGGTGAAGGCCGCCGCCGCCAAGGCCGCCGCGCACGCCGCGGCGAAGGGCGCCAAGCACGGCGTCACGAAGGCGGACGACCCCAACGGCGCCTACCCGGTCTTCCCGCTGATCGGCGTGGACCGCTCCGGCAACAGCTACGCCTATCTGCCGGACTTCGAGGGCGGCTTCTCGCCCAAGATGCAGCTCGACGAGGGCCAGGGCGGTCTGAAGAACGGCGCCCAGGTCGACAACGACGCCGACGGCGTCGCGGACGGCCTCTGGAAGTGGGACACCAAGGGCACGATGACGTACGAGCCGTACGTCGAGCTTGAGAACACCACCGTCGGCGGCGGCTGGAACACCTACAACACCCTGCTGTCCCCGGGCAACCTGGGCGGCGCGGGCGCCGGCGACCTGCTGGGCCGCGACTCCTCGGGCAACCTGTACCTCTACCTGGGCTACGGCACCGGCAAGCTCACGTCCCGCTACCTGGTGGGCGGCGGCTGGGGCCAGTACACGGCGCTCGCGGGCAACGGCGACCTCACGGGTGACGGCAAGGCCGACATCGTGGCGCGCGGCGGCGACGGCACGCTGTGGCTCTACAAGGGCACCGGCAACTACAAGGCACCCTTCGAGGGCCGCACCAAGATCGGTGGCGGCTGGAACACCTACAACGCCCTCGTCTCCTCGGGCGACGTGGACCTCGACGGCACCACCGACCTGCTCGGGCGCGACGCCGCGGGCGCGCTGTGGCTGTACAAGGGCACGGGCAACGCCGCGTCCCCGTACAAGCCGCGCGTCAAGATAGGCAACGGCGGCTGGAACACGTACCGACTGCTGTTCTGACGCCTCCGCGCGCAGCACGGCGCCACGGCATAAACCGGAGGGCCGCATTCCCGTCGAGGAATGCGGCCCTTTTGGGTGTTTTCGGGACACAGCAGGTGAACAGGGGGCGAGAAATAGCTGTTGTCTTGATCCCGTTTGTCGCTAAGCGGGTTGACAGGTAAAGGAGTCGTGAAACGATTCCGCTGAACTCGTGACGCGACTCGACACCCGAGCCGCACCACGTCTCAATCACGACCAATGGAGACATACGTGGCCAAGATCTCTGGCCGTAAGCGTGGACGGATAGCTTCCCGTCTCGCTGCCGCGGCGGTTACCGCCGCCCTCGTCGGCACGGGCGCCTCCGCGTTCGCCGCCGACAACCCCTCGGCGAAGCCGTTCAAGGCTCCGGCGGCCAAGCCGGCCAAGGGCGCCCTGACGAGCGCGCAGGCGTCCAACGTGGGCGACGCTCCGGTGTTCGGCCTGTACGGCATCGACAAGTCGAACACCGTCTATTACTACGCGCCGGACGGCAACGGCGGCCTTGAGTCCCGCGTGGACTTCCCGGGCAACACGGGCTGGGCCTTCAAGTGGGTCGGCCAGGTCGACCAGGACGCCGACAACCTGGCGGACGGCGCCTGGGAGGCCGACTACAACGGCAACCTGTACTACGCGCCGAGCGACGGTTCCAACCCGTCGACCGTGGGTGGCGGCTGGAACACGTACAACACCCTGCTCTCCCCGGGCAACCTGGGCGGCGCCGGTGCCGGTGACCTGCTCGGCCGCGACTCCTCGGGCACGCTGTACCTGTACCTGGGCTACGGCACCGGCAAGATGACGTCCCGCTACACGGTCGGCGGCGGCTGG
Organism: Streptomyces sp. NBC_00224; assembly: GCF_041435195.1. Classification (NCBI taxonomy): domain Bacteria; kingdom Bacillati; phylum Actinomycetota; class Actinomycetes; order Kitasatosporales; family Streptomycetaceae; genus Streptomyces; species Streptomyces sp. NBC_00224. The sequence continues at coordinate 6,834,678 of NZ_CP108106.1, read as the reverse complement.
GGCCAGTACACCCAGATCGCGGGCAACGGCGACCTGACCGGCGACGGCAAGGCCGACATCGTGGCGCGCGGCGGCGACGGCACGCTGTGGCTCTACAAGGGCACCGGCAACTACAAGGCGCCGTTCGAGGGCCGCACCAAGATCGGTGGTGGGTGGAACACCTACAACTCGATCTTCGCCGCGGGCGACATCGACCTGGACGGCAAGGCCGACCTCATCGGCCGCGACGGTTCGGGCGCGCTGTACCTGTACAAGGGCACCGGCAACGCCGCGTCCCCGTTCCAGGGCCGCACGAAGATCGGCACGAGCGGCTGGAACACCTACCGGCTGTTCTTCTGATCGACCCGCAGTACCCCACGTCTGACGTGACGAAGGGCCGTACCGCTTCGGCGGTGCGGCCCTTCGGCGTCCGAGGACGCGTCGCCAACCGGACGTGACGATTCCCGCACAAACTTGTTTGGAAGATGTGAGAAAGCCGTGAAACGATCTCGTTGATCCTGTGGCGAGCCGCACCTCGTGAGGCGCGCCATGTCTCAACAACTCCATGGAGAAATACGTGGCCAAGACTTCTGGCCGTACGCGCGGACGCATAGCCTCGCGCCTCGCCGCCGCGGCGATCACCGCCGCGCTCGTCGCGACGGGCGCTTCCGCCGTTGCCGCCGAGAACCCCGCCAAGTCCGCCAAGGACGGGGCCGCCAAGGCGCACGCGCCGGCCGGCCTGCGCTCGTCCGCGGTCGCGGACACGACTCGGAACGCGCTGTACGGCTTCGCCAGCAACGGCTACCTGTACAGCTACGCGCCCGACGGCAAGGGTGGTCTCAGCGACCGCGTGAAGTCCGGTGAGAACTGGAGCAACGAGAAGGACCTCACCCAGGTCGACCACAACGGCGACGGCCACTCGGACGGCGTCTGGTACCGCAGCGCCGACGGCTACCTCCGCTACTTCATGTGGGACATCGGCGAGTTCACCGTCGGCGGCGGCTGGAACACCTACAACCACATCTGGTCCGTGGGCAACCTCGGCGGCGCCGGAGCGGGCGACCTGCTCGCCCGGGACGGCAGCGGCAACCTGTACATCTACCTCGGCTACGGCGACGGCAAGCTGACCTCGCGCTACAAGGTCGGCGGCGGCTGGGGCCAGTACAACCAGATCGCGGGTAACGGCGACCTGACCGGCGACGGCAAGGCCGACATCGTCGCTCGCGACGGCTCGGGCAACCTGTGGCTCTACAAGGGAACGGGCAACTACAAGGCCCCGTTCGAGGGCCGCACCAAGATCGGTGGAGGGTGGGACACGTACAACACCCTCATCTCCACCGGCGACGTCGACTACGACGGCAAGACGGACCTGATCGCCCGCGGCAACGACGGCTCCCTGTGGCGCTACTCGGGCACGGGCAACGCGTCCTCCCCGTACAAGTCCCGCGTGAAGATCGGCAACGGCGGCTGGAACACCTACCGCCTGCTGTTCTGATCCCGGGACCACAGTGAGGTCTTGAGACACGCGAATGGGCCGTACTCCCTCCCGGAGTACGGCCCATTCCCTTATGACTCGGCGAGTGCCGATATCAGGAAGCCTGCGGCCACATGGCCACGGCGTCCGCGAAGGCAGACTTGCCATTGCCCTTGTAGAGCCTCAGCGCCTGTGAACCGGTCCACAGTCCCACTAGGTCGAACTTGCCATCGCCGTTGACGTCTCCGCCGAGAACGGCGTTGGCGCCCGCCCACGACTTGTCCCGCCACATGACAATGCCATCGTCGAACAAGCCCTTGGCGTTTCCGTTATAGCCACGCAGTTCACCGTCACTCGCAATGGCTGCGATGTCGTCGCGACCATCCCCGTTGAAGTCGCCGGTGGTCACCTGCTTCATGGTCTGCCAGCTGTTGTCCCGCCACATGCCATTCTTCTGAAGGCTGAGCACTCCGTCCGCACTCGCCGAATATGACGCAAGCACGCCATCACCCCTAACAGCCAGGAGGCCATCCCGGCCCGAGCCGTCGGCCTTGTAGCGGGCGAGTTGCAGCGCGGACTTCCACGTCTGGTCCGACCACATCTGCTTGCCATCAGCAAGGCCGCCGTCCGGCTTGCCCGCGTACAGCCTCAGCGTGCCGTCTTCAGCCACGGCAGCGACGTCGGCCCGACCGTCACCGTTGAAGTCGCCGCCCACGATCCTCTTCATCGCGCCCCAGTTGGGGTCATACGCCCTCAGCAAGCGCCCGTACTCGAGGTTCGCATTGCTATTGGCATAGAAGACACTCAGCGAACCGTCTCCAAGGACGGCAGCGACGTCCGTCCGGCCATCACCGTTGAAGTCCGCAGTTGTGGTCAGAGGGCTGAGCACCGGGGGCTTCGCCGGCAGCCGGGTCTTCTGGATCCAGCTGTTGACGTCGTCAAGGCGGGTTTCGAACGCGGCAGTGCGGGTCTCGGACTCCCCGAAGCACCCCCCCTGCCAGGAACGGCTGTTGATTCCGACCAGCTCGACCTTATTGCCCTTCTCCCGGAAGACGGGAGCACCCGCGTCGCCCTTACACAGGCTTGCATCCGACTCGGCCTTCTTGTCGATACCAAAGCTGGCGTCTCCAACTGCCCCGACAACGAACGATCCGCTGTGGGGCCTGTCCGGGACCCACTCGTCCCTCGTTCGTCCGAACCCGACGACGCGCAATTCCTCACCTGCAGCCGGGCCCGGAACAGCGACCTGGATCGGGACAGCTTCTGGGAAAGCAGGCTCGAAACCAGTCGGTATGCGGCCCGGCGGCAGAGCGAAGCCCGTCTTCACTTTGGCCATGACCAAGTCGCGGCCCTTGGCAGGAACCAGCTCGGTGATCTCCCTGCTTCGAAGCAGGGCGAGCTTGTCCAGACTGCCACCCGACTGGGTGACCCGAGCCTGCAACTTGGGTGCCCCAGCAGGAATGTCGAACCCTTGCTGAGGGTTGTCGGCAAAGCAGCTCGCGGCAGTCAGTACCCACTGGGGGTCCACGAGCGCGCCAGAGCAGGTCCGCTGGCCTTCGCCGATATGGATCTTGACTGCGAACGAGTACGCGCCGTCGCTAACCGCAGCGCCAACCACCGCCCCAGCAGGGGAACTTGCGATAGTTCCGGCAACAACAGCAGTAGTCGCAAGGCCGGTTACCCAAGCCCAACGCGAACGCCTGTTAGTCATTCTCATCTTTCTCGTCGAGCGCTCAACTCTACGGTCTGCCACCAGCCGTAGAATCCTGGCCAATCTCTACCTTTTACGCCCCGGCAATCACTGGACGTCAGCCCACAGTGATCTTCAGCCAGTCACTCGCAGTTCGAGTAGCGCAGCCGGCTGAGAACCGCTCGCCTCACCCACAGCCTTGAAGCGACCGGGCCCTACGTCCACGCTCTGATGGGTCTTGCCGCCATCGGCCGTGAGGTCGGCGGTAACCGGATGGTCTCCAGTCTCCACAGCCCAGACTTCAGCGATCTTCATCGTCAGGTACCCCGACTTACCGATGGCGCGGAAGCAAACGTCCTTGCCGTCGTTGTTCCGGGTCCACACCTTGATTTGCTGGGGTGAGCCGTCGCACGAGTCGGCCAGCACAATGTGACCGTCCCCCTTGATCAGCGTGATCTTCTTTTCAGCTTCGATCCCGGTCGCCCCGGGGTACGCGAAGTCCTCAACCCCGATAGGCGGCAGATCTGTGACACCAGATGTCGCCGCAGGAACAGAGCTGGATGCAGCCGAGGCCAGAGCAGGAACGCCGACGATGACCGCCAGGACAGTGGCACTTCCGGCCATGATCAGCTTACGGATGAGAGAAGTCACCGACATCCTTCCGGGCATGGGTGACTGCAAGTTGCGTCCCCCCACGCACAACTAATGAAAAATAGATCCCCGACTCAAAATATCCGACGACAGCCGCAGAGTGTCAACGTGACCTGCTTCACAGGAACTTCACAGGGTCCCTACCGCCGTGCAATATCAGAAGCTGCCGCACTCCCACTGCGTGATGCACCTACCGAGGCTTTCGAGCCAACCTTGACCCTTCGCTCCGTCAGCGACCATGACTCTGTGAAGGCACAGTAAAGACACCGGATATGCTCTCGACGCCGAAATGCGGCAACTGGCCTTGCCAGTCAGCGAGATGAGTGCCGCTTTGAAACGAAGAGCCCGTTTGAAGGACTCCACTTGGAAGGCACCTCGCGCGATACACGCGCTGTGCTTGAGTCTGTTGTGCACAATCCTCCTGTCCGGCCTCTTGGGGTCAGATCCGGCCAGAGCCGCAGAACCAGTCGCCGCCGAATCAGACTCCGGATCCATCACTCCCACGGCTCGCGGACAGGTCCTGGAGCTGTGGAAGACCGGCGGAACCGGAATGAAGGCCGCAGCGGAAGCTGCCCTGCTCGGCAGCGAATCAGACGTCAAGTACTTCCTTGAACAGGTCAAAGACAAGGAAGAGTTCGCGGACAACCGAGTCGCAACCGGCCAGCTCATCAATGTGGGCGGTCGCGGAGTTCAAGACGCAGCTCTCAAGGCCCTCGGAGGCACCCCCGAGGAGCTCAAGTCCTTTCTGAAAGATGGCTGGAAAGCCCCTCTCGAACAGGACCAGCGGGTCCGGGTGGCCCAGGTCATCAGCGCGGGTGGGCGAGGAGTCCAAGAGGCCGGTCGCAAAGCCCTCAGCGGTACCGCCGAGGACGTCAACACGTTCCTGGAACAGGGTCAGTACACCCAGCGCGATCAGGACGATCGCATCGAGCTGGCGCAGATTCTGAGCACCGGCGGATCCAATGTGGTGGCCGCAGGCCGAATCGCGCTGAACGGAACGCCGGACGACATCCGGGAGTTCCTCCAAGTCGGCCAATACGTGGCACGGTCACGTGACCAGGAACACGCCACAGTCGCCCAACTCGCCATCCAGGCCCGGGAGGCAGGCCGACAGGCCGCAGCGGAGACGGAGGCCGCCAAGGATGCGTCGGCACGTGCTGTCACCGCATCGAAGCAGGCAAAGAAGGACGCCGAAAAGGCCGCCGCCGAGACCGCGCTCGCCAAGAACGACGCCGACACAGCGGCCGCGAAGGCAAAGGAAGCGGCCACGGCGGCCAACCAGGCTGCGACCGCTGCCCAGCAGGCGATCGACGCGGCCCGCGCCGCCAACAACTCCGCCCGAATCGCGGCCAATGCGGCTTCGCAGGCCGCAGCTGCCGCCGCCGGTGCTGCCCAGGCAGCGTCCAGAGCCCAGAGTGCAGCCGCCGCGGCCGCCTCGGACAAGACCAAGGCTTCGACGGCGCGTCAGGCGGCTGAGGGGGCGCGGACCGCCGCCAAGGGTGCTCATCTGGCCGCCGACGCCGCCAACCAAGCTAGTGTCGCGGCGTCCGCCGCAGGGGATGCCGCGCTCGCTGCCCTGAGCGCCGGTGGCAACGCCAACGATGCCGCCACGGCCGCCGAGGAGGCCAGCAGCTACGTCGACCAGGCGGACAGCCGCTCCGCCGAGGCTCGCGAGGCCGCAGCCGCAGCTCGCAGGCACGCCAGGGAAGCGAACCGCGCGGCCCTCGCGGCCGAAGCCCTGGCACGGAAGGCGGCGACCGCCGCGGGCCAATCCCGGGATGCGGCCAATTCCGCCGCCGGACACGCGGAGAAGGCAGCCGAGGCCGCCGACAACGCAGCCACCCATGCGGGTGAGGCCGATACTGCCGCGACCCAGTCCGAAGCCCGCGCCAAAGCCGCCACCGAAGCGGCAGACGCGGCGAGCAGCGCTGCCGCCAAGGCCCAGTCCACCCATGACCTGGCTCGCCAGGTCGAAGCAGAAGCCCTCACCACTCGTACGAACGAGAGCATCGCGCGCGCCCAGGACCTGAAAGCCAAGGACGAGCTCGACCAGAGGAACAAGACCAAGGCAGCCCAGCAGCGCAAGGACCTCCAAGTCGAGGCCGAACGCCTGGCCACCGAGGCGTCCCAGCCCGGCCCGGACCCTGCCTCCGCTGAAGCCAAGGGCCGCAGGCTCGCCCTGCTGACTCTGAAGACAGGCCCCCCGTGGAGCCAGGCCGCCGCTGAGTCGGCGCTCGCCGGCACGAGCCAAGCAGTCGCTGGCTACGTGCGCAGCGGCCGGTTGGAAGCTGCACAGCAAGACGACCGCGACCGTGTCGAAGAACTGGCCTCGGAAAGCCCTCTGAGCTCGGTACGCACTGCCGCGGAGGCAGCCCTCAGGGGGGACGCCGCACAGATCACCGCGTTCCTGGCCCACGGCCAGTACGAGGTGTCGGCTCCGGACCTGCGTGTCCACATCGCCCAGATCATCGACAAGGGCAGCCGCGGAGTGGCGGAGGCAGGTCGGGCCGCACTCAATTCGGCGAGTATCGACAAGTACCGAGAATTTATCAGCGTCACTCAATACACGGCCCGAACCGAGGACGAACGTGTCCGCGCCGCTCAGCTGTTCGACAGCGGAGGCCCCCAGATCAAGGCGGAGGCCCGGATCGCTCTGGAAGGTCCGGCCCGACAACTGCACGCATTCATCGAAGTCGGTCAGTACAAGGCACAGCAACAAGATCTCCTCGCCGCGACGCATGTCTCGCAGGTCCGGCAGCTGATCGCCGAAGCCGCCAAGGTGGCTGCCACCGCGCAGCAGAACGCCGCCGAAGCGCGCTATGCCGCCTTCTGGGCACGCAACGCATCCAACGAGGCCCAGCAAGCAGCCAAGGAAGCCGAGGCAAAGAAACGCGAAGCCCAAGACCACGCCGCCCGAGCCGACCAATCCGCCCGGGAAGCCGAGGCTTCCGCGGCCCAGGCCGCAGCCTCTGCACGAACCGCCCGCCTAGCCGCCAACGACGCCCAGCAGGCAGCCGCCGAAGCGGCTGGCTCTGCTGACCAAGCACAGATATCAGCAGCATCGGCGCATCTGTCCGCCTCTTCGGCCTGGGCCGCCGCCGACGATGCCCGTGCCTCCGCGACCGCCGCTGGCAAGGATGCTGGCACTGCCGCCAAGGCAGCCAAGGACGCCTTCAACGCGGCCGTAACCAAGATTAGAGCCGAAGAGGAAGCTCGGAGGAAGGCCGCGGCGCAGGACCTTGGGGCCCAAGCCCGGGAGCAATACCGGTGCGGATTCGTCAACTGCCAGGAAGCGCGCGACAATCCCGGCCGCTGGTGCCAGCACAACGAAGTAGCCTGCGAGATCCTTGCCAGGGCACCCGCCTTCGAGGCTGCCATGAACAAGCTGTACGGGTACGCGAACCACGCCATTCACATGGGCTCGCTGGTGAGCTGCGCAGACTACGACCTGTGGGCCTGCGGCGACCTGGCGCAGCAACTCGCCTTCAAAAACAAGCTAATGCTCGTCGCTAAAATTCTGAGCCGCATTGACGATACCGAGCACCAGCCAGGAAAAAATACCAATCCATACCCGGACTGCACCAGGTGCTTCCTAGCCGGCACCAAGGTGCTGATGGCAGACCGTTCGACCAAGAACATCGAGGGAATCCGCGAAGGGGACGAAGTCCTCGCAACCGATCCCCTCGCAGGCAAGACCGCCCCACGCAGAGTTACTCGCTTGATCATCACCGAAAGCGACAAGCACCTCAACGAACTCACCCTCGCAACCGCCAGCGGGCCCCAGAAGCTCACTGCCACATACGAGCATCCGTTCTGGAACCCGTCAGGGCACCGCTGGCTCAAGGCAGGCGAACTCGCACCGGGCAAGAGCCTCCTCAGCAGCGACCAGAGCATCGTCCGCGTCCAGGCCAACCGTGCCTACAGCACACACGCGCGCACCTACAACCTCACCGTCGAAGACCTTCACACGTACTATGTGCTGGCGGGTGACACGCCGGTATTGGTGCACAATTCAGGGCCATGCCCTGAGGGCTGGCACGAGGGAACCTTCGAAAATCCTGGGGCCAGCTTCCAATACCACTGGGAAAAGCACGGTGAACCATTGAACGTCACGCGTGAGAAGTACTTGAAGGATTCGATTGACTGGGCAAAGCGGTTGGCCGAGCCGGGAGGCAAGAAGGGGTACAACGCGAAGAGGATGCCATTCGACGACGGCAAGTGGGGTGTGAAGTATTCGGATCCCAACGGGGGCATGGGCGGGATCGTCGGCCCGGACGGACGAGTCGTTTCCTTCTGGTACGACGAGACTCACTAGGCTCAGGGGAAACCATAATGCTCAGTTTCATGGACGCCTACACCCTGTGGCGCAATCTGCCGTTCCCTCGGAGCGGGGCGAGCAAGGACCTGATTCTGACGCACAGCGATCTGGCGGAAGCCGACGAGTACGTAACGACGGTGATCCGGTATGTCGAACGCGGTATCTTCAAGCCGGCGCCGGTTGATGTCCTCTCGATGCTTCAAGCATTGATGCATCGAATCGATCGGCTCGGTGGCGTGGCATCGGGTGGCGACGAGGCCGTCGCCCGCTCGCAGCACGCATACGCGGCACTGCTCGACCTCATTTATCGGCAATTCCTTGAGGTGGGGCATTCGCGGGAATAGCAAGGTCACCTTCCTCGATACTGGCCGACGTGGGGCGGAGTACGGGCTGTAGCTCCAGAGGGCCCGTGGGGTTTGTTTCCAGCAATTCAACGACAATGGTTCCTTGATCACGACGAGGCCGCCTCCCCGTTCCGGGAGCGGGGAGGCGGTCGAGTGCCGTGGCCGTGGAAGCGGATGCGTTGAAGTCCGGCTGGTAGAGGAAGCTGCGGAAGTGACGGGGTAGAAGTCCTTGGAGCCTCCCGAATCGCATCCGCCAACCATCGCACCACATCAGGGCCCAGCCGGAGCTCAGCTACGGCTATGGACACCGCCGAAGCAATATGCGTCTCACATACGGAAGGGCCGCACCCCACCGGGATGCGGCCCTTCCGCGTGCTGACAGACCCAGATCCTTAGTTACGGATCAGGTTCCGCAGCACGTACTGCATGATGCCGCCGTTGCGGTAGTAGTCCGCCTCGCCGGGGGTGTCGATGCGGACGACCGCGTCGAAGTCCACGCCCGTGTTCGTGGTGACCTTCACCGTGCGCGGGGTGGTGCCGTCGTTCAGGACGGTCACGCCGGTGAAGGCGAAGGTCTCCTCGCCGGTCAGGCCGAGGGAGGCGGCCGTGGCGCCCTCCGGGAACTGGAGCGGGAGGACGCCCATGCCGATGAGGTTCGAGCGGTGGATGCGCTCGTACGACTCGGCGATGACGGCCTTGACGCCGAGCAGCGCCGTGCCCTTGGCGGCCCAGTCGCGGGACGAGCCCGAGCCGTACTCCTTGCCCGCCAGGATGACCAGCGGGATGCCGGCGGCCTGGTAGTTCTGGGAGGCGTCGTAGATGAAGGAGACCGGGGCGCCCTCGACCGTGAAGTCGCGGGTGAAGCCGCCTTCCGTGCCCTCCGCGATCTGGTTGCGCAGGCGGATGTTGGCGAACGTGCCGCGGATCATGACCTCGTGGTTGCCACGGCGCGAGCCGTAGGAGTTGAAGTCACGGCGGTTGACGCCGTGCTCCGTGAGGTACTTGCCGGCCGGGGTGTCGGCCTTGATCGCACCGGCCGGGGAGATGTGGTCGGTGGTGACCGAGTCGCCCAGCTTGGCCAGGACGCGGGCGCCGGAGATGTCGGTGACCGGGGTCGTCTCCATCTGCATGCCCTCGAAGTAAGGGGGCTTGCGGACGTAGGTGGACTGCGGGTCCCACTCGAAGGTGTTGCCCGTCGGGATCGGCAGCGACTGCCACTGCGCGTCACCCGCGAAGACGTCCTGGTAGGACTTGTTGAACATGTCCTCGCCGATGGCGTTGGCCACGACGTCGTTGACCTCGGCCTCGGTCGGCCAGATGTCCTTGAGGAAGACCGGGTTGCCGTCGGTGTCCGTGCCGATGGCCTCGGTGGTGATGTCGACCTTCATCGAGCCCGCGATGGCGTACGCGACGACCAGCGGCGGGGACGCCAGGTAGTTCATCTTGACGTCGGGGTTGATCCGGCCCTCGAAGTTGCGGTTGCCGGAGAGCACCGAGGTGACCGCGAGGTCGTGCTCGTTGATCGCCTTCGAGATCTCCTCGTCGAGGGGGCCCGAGTTGCCGATGCAGGTGGTGCAGCCGTAGCCGACCAGGTTGAAGCCCATCTTGTCGAGGTAGGGCGTCAGACCGGCCTTGTCGAAGTAGTCCGTGACGACCTTCGAGCCCGGGGCCAGCGTGGTCTTGACCCACGGCTTGCGGGTCAGGCCCTTGTCCACGGCCTTCTTCGCGACGAGGGCCGCGGCGACCATGACGTACGGGTTCGAGGTGTTGGTGCACGAGGTGATCGCGGCGACGGTGACGGCGCCGTGGTCGATCTCGAACGAGGAGCCGTCGGCCAGGGTGACCAGCGTCGGGCGGCTCGGCACGCCGTTGGCGGAGGCCGGGGAGTCGGAGGCCGGGAAGGACTCCTTGCCCGCCTCGTCGTCGTCCTCGACGTAGTTGCGCACGTCCAGGGCGAACTGCTGGGAGGCGTTGGCCAGGACGATGCGGTCCTGCGGGCGCTTCGGGCCGGCGATGGAGGGCACGACCGTGGAGAGGTCGAGCTCCAGCTTCTCGGAGAAGTCGGGCTCGGCGGCCGGGTCGAGCCAGAGGCCCTGCTCCTTGGCGTACGCCTCGACGAGCGCGACCTGCTGGGCGTCGCGGCCGGTCAGGCGCAGGTACTTCAGGGTCTCGTCGTCGATCGGGAAGATCGCGGCGGTGGAGCCGAACTCCGGCGACATGTTGCCGATGGTGGCGCGGTTGGCCAGCGAGGTGGCGGCGACGCCCTCACCGTAGAACTCGACGAACTTGCCGACGACGCCGTGCTTGCGCAGCATCTCGGTGATCGTGAGGACCAGGTCGGTGGCGGTGGTGCCCGGGTTCAGCTCGCCGGTCAGCTTGAAGCCGACGACGCGCGGGATGAGCATCGAGACCGGCTGGCCGAGCATCGCGGCCTCGGCCTCGATGCCGCCGACGCCCCAGCCCAGCACACCGAGGCCGTTGACCATGGTGGTGTGCGAGTCGGTGCCGACCAGGGTGTCCGGGTAGGCCACACCGCCGCGGACCATGACCGTGCGGGCCAGGTGCTCGATGTTGACCTGGTGGACGATGCCGGTGCCCGGCGGGACGACCTTGAACTCGTCGAACGCGGTCTGGCCCCAGCGCAGGAACTGGTAGCGCTCCTTGTTGCGGCCGTACTCCAGCTCGACGTTCTGCGCGAAGGAGTCCTTCGTGCCGAACTTGTCCGCGATCACGGAGTGGTCGATGACCAGCTCGGCCGGGGCCAGCGGGTTGATCTTCGCCGGGTCGCCGCCGAGCTCCTTGACGGCCTCACGCATGGTGGCGAGGTCGACGACGCAGGGCACGCCGGTGAAGTCCTGCATGATCACGCGGGCCGGCGTGAACTGGATCTCCTGGCTGGGCTGCGCCTGGGAGTCCCAGCCGCCGAGCGCCCGGATGTGGTCGGCGGTGATGTTCGCGCCGTCCTCGGTACGGAGCAGGTTCTCCAGCAGGACCTTCAGGCTGTAAGGGAGGCGCGCGGAGCCCTCGACCTTGTCCAGCTTGAAGATCTCGTACGACTCGTCGCCCACCTGCAGCGTGCTGCGGGCGTCGAAGCTGTTCGCCGACACGACAGTCTCCTTCATATATGTGCGCGTTCCACCGCATCCTGCCGTCACGCTGGATAGCCAATCCGCTAAGGTAAGGCTAAGTTAGGCCACCCTTACCGCCACAGTGACGGTGGCGTGCGGCCGCGGTGCGCCTCGGCAGATATCTCGATGTCGAGATAACTCTAGTACATGGGCGGCCGCTGGTCATGTGCGGGCACGCCCCGCACGCGCGCGCGGGCTGCCCCGGAGGGCCCCGGACGGACGCACTCCGGTTGCCCCGGCACCCTCACCGCCCGACCATCAGAACTGACGTTGCTTCACACAGTCCTCACCCTGACGGCGCACCCCAACAGGAATCTCATCTCATATGTGAGATAACCTGCCGCCATGTCAGACGACTACCTCGTACGCATCGGCAAGCTCATCCGTGACGCCCGGCAGCACCGGGGCTGGACACAGACGCAGTTGGCCGAGGCTCTGGGCACGAGCCAGAGCGCCGTGAACCGTATCGAGCGCGGGAACCAGAACATCAGCCTTGAGATGATCGCCCGTATCGGCGAAGCACTCGACAGCGAGATCGTCTCGCTCGGCTACGCCGGGCCCATGCATCTGCGGGTGGTCGGCCGTCGCCGGCTCTCCGGCTCCATCGACGTCAAGACGAGCAAGAACGCCTGCGTGGCGCTGCTCTGCGGCTCGCTCCTCAACAAGGGCCGTACGGTGCTGCGCCGGGTGGCCCGTATCGAAGAGGTCTTCCGCCTCCTGGAGGTCCTCAACTCCATCGGGGTGCGCACCCGCTGGATCAACGACGGCGTCGACCTGGAGATCGTGCCCCCGGCCGAGCTCGACATGGACGGCATGGACGCGGAGGCCGCCCGCCGGACCCGGTCCATCATCATGTTCCTCGGCCCGCTGCTGCACCGCATGGACCGCTTCCGGCTGCCGTACGCGGGCGGCTGCGACCTCGGTACGCGCACCATCGAGCCGCACATGATCGCCCTGCGCCGCTTCGGCCTGGACATCACGGCCACCGAGGGCATCTACCACGCCGAGGTGACGCGGACCGCCCCGGACCGCCCGATCGTGCTGACCGAGCGCGGCGACACGGTGACCGAGAACGCGCTGCTGGCCGCCGCCCGCCACGACGGCGTCACCGTCATCCGCAACGCCTCCTCCAACTACATGGTCCAGGACCTCTGCTTCTTCCTGGAGGCGCTCGGCGTACGGGTCGACGGCGTCGGCACCACCACCCTGACCGTGCACGGCATGGCGAACATCGACGTCGACGTCGACTACTCGCCGTCCGAGGACCCGGTCGAGGCGATGAGCCTGCTCGCCGCCGCCGTGGTCACCGAGTCGGAGCTGACGATCCGTCGGGTGCCGATCGAGTTCCTGGAGATCGAGCTCGCGGTCCTGGAGGAGATGGGCCTGGACCACGACCGCTCGGCGGAGTACGCCGCCGACAACGGCCGCACCCGGCTGATCGACCTCACGGTCCGCCCCTCCAAGCTGGAGGCGCCGATCGACAAGATCCACCCGATGCCGTTCCCCGGGCTCAACATCGACAACGTGCCGTTCTTCGCGGCGATCGCGGCGGTGGCCCAGGGCAAGACCCTCATCCACGACTGGGTCTACGACAACCGCGCGATCTACCTCACGGACCTCAACCGCCTCGGCGGCCGCCTCCAGCTCCTCGACCCGCACCGGGTGCTCGTCGAGGGTCCGACCCGCTGGCGCGCGGCGGAGATGATGTGCCCGCCCGCGCTGCGCCCGGCGGTGGTGGTCCTGCTCGCAATGATGGCGGCCGAGGGCACGTCCGTACTGCGCAATGTGTACGTGATCAACCGCGGCTACGAGGAGCTGGCGGAGCGCCTCAACTCGGTGGGCGCGCAGATCGAGATCTTCCGGGACATCTAGTAACGACTCGCTCATTGGTCCCCGGTCCCTGAGATCGTCCCCGCCGGGCGGCCTCAGGGACCGGGGGTCGTTCCGCCCTGGAGGCGTTCCAGGTCCTCGGGGCGGACCTGGATGGCCAGCAGGGCGATCACCGCCGCCACGATCGTGAAGATCGCGGCCACGATGAAGGCCGTGGAGACCCCGGAGGCGAGCACCTGGTCGCTCCAGGGGCGGGGGAGCTTGCCGGTGCGCTCGAACATCAGGCGCTCGGCGGGGCTCGCCTGGTGCAGGAACTTCGGCACCTGGTCGGTCGCCTCGTTGCGGCTGGCCGTGCCGAAGACCGTGACCAGGATGGACAGGCCCAGCGAGCCACCCACCTGCTGGGTGGCGTTGAGCATGCCGGAGGCGGCGCCCGTCTCGTGCACGGGCACGCCGGAGACGGCCATCAGCGTCAGCGAGACGAAGTTCAGCCCCATGCCGAGGCTGAAGACGAGCATCGGGCCCAGGATGCTGCCCGCGTACGTGGAGTGGACGTCGGTGAGCGTCAGCCAGGACAGACCCACCGCGGCCAGGACCGAACCCGTCACCATGAAGGGCTTGGGGCCGTACTTCGGCAGCAGTTGCGAGGCGATCCCCGCGCCCACCGCGATGACGGCGCTGACCGGCAGGAAGGCGAGCCCGGCCTTCAGCGGGCTGAAGCCCAGCACGTTCTGCACGAACAGCGTGAGGAAGAAGAACATGCCGAAGATCGCGGCGGCGAGGCTCAGCATGATGCCGTAGGTGCCCGCGCGGTTGCGGTCGGCGAACATGTGCAGCGGGGTGATGGGCCGCTCCGAACGCCGCTCCACCAGGAAGAACATGACGAGCAGCAGTACGGCGGCACCGAAGGACCCCAGCGTGTACGGGTCGCGCCAGCCCTCCTGGGCGGCCCGGATGAAGCCGTAGACCAGCGCGGTCATACCGAGGGTCGAGGTGAGCGCGCCGGTGAAGTCGAAGTGGCCCGGATGGCGCTCGGACTCCTGGATGTACCGGGGTGTCGCCAGCGCGATCAGCACCGCGATCGGCACGTTGACGAAGAACACCCAGCGCCAGTCGAGCCATTCGACGAGGACGCCGCCCGCGAGCAGGCCGATCGCGCCGCCGCCCGCGGAGACCGCCGCGAAGACGCCGAACGCCCGGTTGCGCTCGGGGCCTTCGGTGAACGTGGTGGTGATCAGGGCCAGCGCGGTCGGCGAGGCGATGGCGCCGCCGACGCCCTGGAAGGCGCGCGCGGCCAGCAACTGGCCGGAGCTCTGGGACAGTCCGCCGAGGAGGGAGGCGACCGCGAAGAGCAGGACGCCGAAGACGAAGACCCGGCGTCTGCCGAGGATGTCGCCGGTGCGGCCGCCGAGCAGCAGCAGCCCGCCGAAGGTGAGCGTGTAGGCGCTCACCACCCAGGCCAGGCTGGTCGTGGAGAAGTCCAGGGCGCTCTGGATGTGCGGAAGGGCGATGTTCACGATGGTGATGTCGAGTACCACCATCAACTGGCACGAGGCGATGACCAGGAGCGCGATCCCCTTGCCGCCGCCCTTGCTGTCGGGGGCGGCGGTGGCGGTCGTGGGTGTCGGCTGAGAACTCGTCATGGCGGACCTTGCCCTCGCACGAGGGGCGGTGGACGTCTCGTCCACCTCTCGACACTAAGCCCGGCCCCTGGGCCTCACCAGTCGATCAAGTCCCGGCCGCCCCAACGGCCCGCCGCTGCCCCGCAGTCGTCACCGTGCGCAGGTCAGCGGTTGCCCAGCGTGCGCTTGGGGCGCGGCTCGACGGGCTCGTCGCGGGCCTGCGCCCAGAGCGAGCGGACGTGGCCGAGGTGGCGGGCCATGCACTCCTGGGCGGCGAGTTCGTCGCCCGCCACCATCAGGTCGAGGAGCTCGATGTGCTCCTCGGCCGAGGAGATGAGCTGGCCGCGCTCATCCAGCCTGGTCAGTCCGTAGAGGCGGGAGCGCTTGCGCAGGTCGCCGACGGTCTCGACGAGCCGCTCGTTCCCGGCGAGGCCGAGGAGCTGGAGGTGGAAGCGGCGGTCGGCGTCGAGATAGCCGATGAGGTTGTGCTCGCGCGCGTGGGCGACGATCTCCTCGGCGACCGGCCGGAGTGCCTCCAGCTGCTCCACGGTGGCCAGCTGCGTCACCTTGCCGACGGTGGGCACCTCGATCATCGCGCGCAGTTCCGTGTACTGGTCGAGGTCGCGCTCGCTCACCTCGGTGATGCGAAAGCCCTTGTTCCGTACGGGTTCGACGAGCCCTTCGCGGGCCAGGTCCAGCATCGCCTCGCGGACCGGGGTGGCCGAGATGCCGAAGTCCGCGGCCAGCCCCGGGGCGGAGTAGATGTTGCCCGGGCGGAGTTCACCGGCGACCAGGGCGGCGCGCAGGGCGTGGGCGACCTGGTCGCGCAGGCGTTCCTGGGCCGTGATGAGATTGCGCTGCTTCAGGTCGCCCATGGCACTTCCTCCGTGAATCCGCGGAGGCTCAGCGTACAATGTCACGTTGCTCGCTCGGGTTGCACCGTGCACGGTGCCATGCGGCCGCCACGGCCAGATCCTCCCAGGCCATGCCCACGCTTTTGAAGAGGCGGGGGCGGTCGGGTGGGACAGAGGCCCGCCCGTTGACGAGCTCGGCGAGGGTGCCCGCCATCTGACCGGGCCCGATCGCGCCCTCGTTCAGCGGGATCAGCAGATCGCCCGCCTCGCGCAGGGCCGCCGCCCGCGACTCCACGTACACCGCCGAGCGCCGCACAAGCGCCGAGTCGGTTTCCCGGGCGCCCGGTTCGTGCGAGCCGACCGCGACCACGGTGGCCCCGTCCGCGACCAGCCGGCCGTCGAACAGCGGCTCGCGCGCGGTGGTGCAGCAGATGACGAGGTCGGCGTCGCGGACGTCGTCCGGGCTGCCGCCGCGCGCTTCCACGCCGAGCGTACGGGCGTACGCCACCAGCGCCTCGACGGCCTCGGGGCTGCGGGCGACCACGGTGAGCTCCTTCAACTCCCGTACGGCCAGGGCCGCTCGCAGATGGCCGTACGCCTGCGGGCCCGCGCCGAACAGGACGAGGCGGGCCGCGTCCGGAGCCGCCAGATGCGCGAGCGCGACGGCGGAGACGGCCGGGGTGCGCAGGGTCGTCAGGGCCGCGCCGTCGAGGAGGGCGAGCGGCAGCAGGGTCGCGCCGTCCAGGAGCAGATAGCTGCCGGTGATCCGGGGCAGACCGCACGCGGGGTTGGCCGGGGCGACGCCCGCGATCTTCACCCCCGCGTACGCCCCGGCGGCGGCGGGCATCAGCAGCAACTCCCCTGCCGCGACCGGCAGGTTGACGCGCGGCGGATCCGACTCGGGGTCGAACCCGCCGCGCAGCACGTCCGCCACCGCCTCGGCGGCCGCGGCGGGCGTGAGCAGGCGTGCGAGCTCCTCCGCGCCGACCAGGACGAGGTCCTGGCCGGGCACGTCCACGGGGGCGCTCACAGCAGGAAGCCCGCCGGGAAGGGGTCGGCCGGGTCCAGGAAGTACTGGGCCGTCCCGGTGATCCAGGCGCGTCCGGTCACCGTCGGCACCACCGCCACCAGGCCGCCGACCGTGGTCTCCTCGACCAGCCTGCCGGTGAACTCCGTACCGATGAAGGACTCGTTGACGAAGTCGCGGTGGAGCGGGAGTTCGCCCCGGGCGTGCAACTGTGCCATCCGGGCGGAGGTGCCGGTGCCGCACGGGGAGCGGTCGAACCAGCCCGGGTGGATCGCCATGGCGTGCCGGGAGCGGACCGCGTCCGAGCCGGGCGCGGTGAGGTAGACGTGCTTGACGCCGCCGATCCCGGGGTTCTCGGGGTGCACCGGCCGGTCGGTCGCGTTGATGGCGTCCATGATCGCGAGCCCGGCGGCGAGCAGGTCGTCCTTGCGCGCCCGGTCGAAGGGCAGCCCGAGGTCGTCGAGGTCGACGAACGCGTAGAAGTTCCCGCCGTACGCGATGTCGTAGGTGACCGTGCCGTGGCCGGGCACCTCCACCTTGCGGTCGAGTCCGAGGCAGAAGGAGGGCACGTTGGTGAACGTGACGGACTTCGCCTCGCCGTCCTGCACCTGGACGTCGACGCTCACCAGACCGGCGGGGGTGTCGAGGCGGACCGTGGTGACCGGCTCGGTCACCGTCACCATGCCGGTCTCGACCAGCACGGTGGCCACGCCGATCGTCCCGTGGCCGCACATCGGCAGCAGCCCGGAGACCTCGATGTACAGGACGCCGTAGTCGGCGTCGGGGCGGGTGGGCGGCTGGAGGATCGCGCCGCTCATGGAGGCGTGGCCGCGCGGCTCGTACATCAGCAGCGTGCGGAGGTGGTCGAGGTGGTCGAGGAAGTGGAGCCGCTTCTCGGCCATGGTCGCGCCGGGGACGACACCGACCCCGCCGGTGATCACCCGGGTCGGCATGCCCTCGGTGTGCGAGTCGACCGCGTGGTAGACGTGACGTGTGCGCATGGTCAGCGAAGTCCTTCCGCGAGTGCCTTCTCGGTGGCCGCGCGGACCGCGGACTCCTGGTCCCCGGCGAGCGCGGCGCGCGGCGGGCGGACCGGTCCGCCGGGCCGTCCGGCGATGTCCATCGACAATTTGATGGCCTGCACGAACTCGGTCTTCGAGTCCCAGCGCAGCAGTGGGTGCAGTGACTTGTAGAGCGGCAGCGCGCTCTCCAGGTCCCCGGCGACGGCGGCGCGGTAGAGGGCGACCGAGGCCGCGGGCAGCGCGTTGGGGTACCCGGCGACCCAGCCGACCGCGCCAGCGAGGGCGAGTTCGAGGAGCACGTCGTCGGCGCCGATCAACAGGTCGAGTTCCGGGGCGAGTTCGGCGATCTCGTACGCCCGGCGCACGTCCCCGCTGAACTCCTTGACCGCGACGATACTGCCGTCCCGGTGCAGCTGGGCGAGGAGCGCGGGCGTCAGGTCGACCTTGGTGTCGTACGGGTTGTTGTACGCGACGACCGGCAGCTCGGCCCGGGCCACCTCGGCGTAGTGGGCGCGCACCGCGGCCTCGTCGGCGCGGTAGGCGTTCGGCGGGAGCAGCAGGACCGAGCCCGCGCCCGCCTCGGCGGCCTGTTCGGCCCAGCGGCGGCTCTCGGCGCTGCCGTACGCGGCGACGCCGGGCATCACCCGGTCCCCGTCGCCCGCCGCCTCCACGGCGACTTGGACGACGCGGCTGCGCTCTTCGTCGGTGAGGGTCTGGTACTCGCCGAGGGAGCCGTTCGGCACGACACCGTCGCAGCCGTTGTCGATCAGCCAGCGCACATGGGCGGCGTAGGCGTCGTAGTCGACGGACAGGTCGTCGCGCAGGGGCAGGGCGGTGGCGACCATGATGCCGCGCCAGGGCTGCCGGGCGGAGGAGGAGCGGGCGGACACGGCGGTCTGGGCAGACGTCATCGGTGACTCCCTAATGTGGTGTGTGACATTTTACTGAACGCTGTACGTCGACCACAAGAGCCGCACCGGGTGATGACGGCTGCCGTCAGCTTACGGACGGGGGCAGTTGGGCGAGCCGGCCGAGCTCCACCGGACAGGACAGCGGCCGCCGGTCCTCGGCCGGGCCGCCGCCCGCAAGGCAGGCCACGGCCGGGCCGCACATCCTGCCCTGGCACCAGCCCATCCCGGCCCTGGTCAGCAGTTTCACGCTCCGGGCATCGTGCGCGCCGAGGTCCGCCACGGCCTCCCTGATCCGCCCCGCCGGGACCTCCTCGCAGCGGCACACCAGGGTCGCGTCGTCCAGCCATCCGGTCCAGCCGTCCCCGGGCAGGTGCGCGGCCGCCATCGCGTCGGCGAACCGGCGCAGCCGCGCACGCCGCCGCACCAGGGCGGCGGCCCGGCGCGGGCGCGGGGTCCCGTGGAGCTCGTACGCGATCGCCGAGGCCGCCAACTCGCCCTCTGTCAGGGCCAGTTGAGCGCCCCCGATGCCGCCGGTCTCCCCCGCCGCCCAGATCCCGGGCACGGAAGTGCGCTGCGCGGGGTCGAGGTCCAGGGCGAGGGTGCCGTCGGGCGCCCGGCGGGTGGCGCAGCCCAGGCCGGTCGCCAGCTCCAGCTGGGGGACGAGCCCGTGGCCGACCGCGAGCGCGTCGCACGGCATACGGCGCTCGCTGCCCGCCACGGGCCGCCAGTCGCGGTCGAGCCGGGACACCGTGACGGCCTCGACGCGGTCGGTGCCGTGCGCGGCCGTCACCGCGTGCCGGGTCAGCAGCCGCACCCGGTGCCGCAGCAGCCCGCCGCCGTACAGCGCCCCCTCGCCCAGTTTGCCGGGGTTTCGGACGAGCGCGGGCAGTTCGCGTGCGTACGAGGTGTACGCGGACGCCTCGACCACGGCCGGGACGGTGGCCCCGGCCGCCGCGAGCGATGCGGCGACGGCGAGCAGCAGCGGACCGCTGCCCGCCACCACCACCCGCCTGCCGGGCAGCACCAGGCCGGACTTCAGCATGGCCTGCGCCCCGCCCGCACCGACGACGCCCGGCAAGGTCCAGCCGGGGAAGGGGAGTTGGCGCTCGTACGCGCCGGTCGCGAGCAGCACCGCCCGCGCCCGGACCATGGCCGGGGCCTCCTCGCCGCCGGGGCCGCTCGCGACCGCGTGCAGCAGCCACTCCCCCGTGGCCGCGTCCCGGACCACCGTCCAGACGTGGTGGGCGGCGAGGTGGGTGACGCGGCCGGCGCGGCAGTGGGCTTCGAGCCGGGACGCGCGCGTGGCGAACGCCTCCCAGTCGTGGTGCAGCGCCTCGGGCCGGGCGGCGCGCAGGCCCGGCGCGGGGTGCCGGTAGAACTGCCCGCCGGGCCGCTCCCCCGCGTCCAGGACCGTGACGCCCAGGCCGAGGTCGGCCGCCGCCACGGCGCCCGCGAGCCCGGCGGGCCCGGCGCCGACGACGGCCAGGTCGACGACGGCGAGGTCAGACGGCGAGGTCGGCATGGCCCGTGCCCTCCTGGGTGGTGATCACGTCGCCGGGGCGGGCCGCGACGAGGCAGGCGCGCTGGTTGGGGCGGCCGTTGACGGTGGCGAGGCAGTCGTAGCAGGAGCCGATCCCGCAGAACGCGCCACGCGGCTCGCCCCCCGCGCGCGTGGTGCGCCAGGAGAGGATCCCGGCGGCCCAGAACACGGCGGCGATGCTCTGTCCGGGCAGGGCGGTGAGCGTCCGGCCGTCGAAGGTGACGGTGAACGCGGGGTCGGGCGCCGCCCGGACGAGGGCGGCGGGCGAGGAGGCACCCCGCGGGGAGGGGCGGTTCGCTTCGGAGCCGCCCTCCGGTTCGTACACCTTCGCCATCAGCCGACTCCCCGCTCGTGCTCGCCCGCGTACTTCCCCGTCGCGAAACGGTCGGGCCTGAACGGTCGGAGGTCAAGGGCGGTTCGCTCGCCCCGCAGCGCCGAGGCGATCAGCAGGCCGGTGGCCGGTGCGAGGCCGATGCCCGCGCCCTCGTGACCACACGCGTGCAGCAGGCCCGGGACCCGGGGGTCGGGGCCGATCGCGGGCAGATGGTCGGGGAGGTAGGGGCGGAAGCCGTGGTAGGTACGGATCGCGCGGACGCCCGCGAGGACCGGGAACAGGGCGGCGGCCTGGGCGGCGAGGCGGCGCAGCGCCTCGGTGGACAGGGCGCGTTCGAAGCCCACCCGCTCGCGTGTCGCGCCGATCAGGACCGGGCCCGCGGCGGTGCCCTCGACCACCGCGGAGGACTGCAGCGCGGCCGAGCCGCTGGCGACGTCCGCGATGTAGTCGGCGGCGTACACCTTGTGCCGCACCAGGCGCGGCAGCGGCTCGGTGACCAGGACGAAGCCGCGGCGGGGCAGCACCGGCAGCGCGGTGCCGGCGAGGGCCGCGACCTCGCCGCCCCAGGTCCCGGCGGCGTTGACGACGGCCGGGGCGAACAGGTCGCCCTGCGGGGTGCGCACGCCCCGGATGCGGCCGCCCGGCCCGGTGAGGACCTCCTCGGCCTCCTGCCCGAGGTGGATCTCGGCGCCGAACTGGCGTGCCGCGCGCAGGAGTTGCGCCGCCGCCTGGGCGGGCTGGACCTGGGCGTCCTGCGGGTAGAGGAAGCCGCCCGCCAGGCCCGGGGCCAGGTGGGGCTCCAGGTCGTACAGCCGGTCCGGGGTGATCTCGCGCGCCTGCACACCGGCCTTGCGCTGCTCCTCGGCGAACGCGCGCAGCGCCGTGAGGGCGGCCTCGTCGGGCGCCACGACGAGACCGCCCTTGGGCTCGTACTCGATCTCCGGTGGGAGGACGTGAGCGAGGTCGCGCCAGAGTCGGGTGGACAGCAGCGCGAGGTCGAGCTCGGGGCCCGCCTCCTTGTCGGAGACGAGCAGATTGCCTTCCCCCGCACCCGTGGTGCCGCCCGCGACGGGACCGCGGTCGACCACCGCGACGCGGAGTCCGGAGCGCCCCGCGTAGTACGCGCAGGCCGCACCGACTACTCCGGCGCCGACGATCACGGCGTCCAGGGGGTGTCTCTTGGGCACCACAGTAATATGTCACATTCTTCTAGGAGGACCAAGGGGCCGGAGCGGTCGGAGTCGCCCCGGCCCCAAGAGGGTGGGACGTCAGCTGCGCAGCGGGCCCTCACAGGAGTAACTGGAGGTGCCGGCCTTCTTGGTGGACCAGATGTCCACTGTTCCGAAGGAACAGTTCATGTCGGCGAGGTTGTTGCCGCCCTCTTCCGCCCGGTCGAGGAGGAAGTAGTCGACGGTCTCGGACATGTCCTCGAAGACCTGGTCCGGGTCGTTCGCGTCGGCCAGGTTCGCGGTGATCTTCCCGGTGCAGGTGAAGCGGCGCTTGCCCGGGTCGCCGTTCTCGACGCAGTCCGGCTGGCTGTAGGTGGACTTGGCGAACGCGGTGCGCACACCCGACAGGGCCGAGTACTTCAACTTCGCGTTGGGGGTGTACTTGGTGTCGGGCACGTACAGCGTGTCCACCTTGGCTATCTGCGCGTCCAGGAACGCGTTGTACGCGGCCTGCAGGCCCGCGTCCCGGCCCATGCGGTTGCGCCAGGCGTCGAAGCCCGCCGGGTCGTCCGCGCGCAGGTACCCGTACATCTCCCGCAGCAGCGAGGGCCGCTCGTTCCACAGGAACTCGAAGAACGTTCCCGCGTAGTTGTAGAAGCGGAAGCCGTCGCCGTCGTAGGTGGCGTGCAGCAGCCGGTCGACGCTCATGCGCGGGCCGCCGCCCGCCGTGTCGTTGATGACGCCCTTGACCAGCGACTTGCGCACGGCGATGCCGTCGTCCCGGGTGCCGCCGTCGAAGAACTCGGCGGTCCCCTCGTCCATGGCGGTGGTGCGGTCGCCGGTGTACCAGGCGCCCTTCCCGAACGTCCCGGGCACCGCCCAGCGGCCGTTGAGGTAGTGCGTGTACTCGTGCCGGAAGAGCTCTTCCAAGGTGAGCGAGGAGTCCTGCGGAACCCTGCGCTGGTAGGTGTAGAAGGTCGCGCCCTCCTCGATGTACATCCCACCGTTGCTGGTGGAGTAGCCGGTGAGGAACGGCTGGTAGACCTCGTAGTCGGAGCGCGAGGCGTACAGGTGGATGTGCAGGGTGCTGTTGGTGTCGCCCGCGAGCGGCTTGTCGGTGCCGAGCACCCGGAAGAACTGCGACTTCACCTGCTTGCTCGCGTAGTACAGCTGGTCCACGGTGGCCTGGTCGAGAGCGGTGCGGACCTCGATGGCGCCGTTGTCGTACTTGTACGTGTGGGTGAAGATCTGCTTCTCGATCTGGTCCTTGCACACGTTGTACGTGGCGCACTGGTTGTAGACGTTGAGCCAGCTCGCGAGCGAGAACCAGGGTGCGCTCATCTTGCCGAAGTTCGTCTGCGTGGTCGGCAGCAGGGCACCGAGGTCGGGGACGATCTGGCTCTTGACGGCGTCGATCTGGCCGAAGCGGCCGTACTCCGACATCGCGTCGCGGACCACCCAGGCGTTGGCCGTGCCCTTGAGGTGGGTGTAGCCGGAGAAGGCGCGGAAGGCGGCGCGGTAGGCGGGGTCGGCGGCCGCGGCGGCCTGGAACGCGGTGTCCTTGTTGCCCGGGTAGACGCCGAGGTAGTTGACGGAGAGCGCGGCGAGCGCGGCACCGGCCCAGTCCGTGCTGGCAGCGGTCGGGGTGCCCGGCGCCATGGTCGCCAGGACCCGCTTGATCAGGGGGAGTTGGTGCTGGCGAAGCCCCGGCGCGCTCGCCGCGTACAGCGCCTCGCGCAGGGTCTGGGCGTTCTGCGGGGTGACGTCGAAGGTGTGCGCGGCGGAGCCGAGGGCGGCGACGGCCTCGCGCGTCGCGTCGACCGTGGGCTGGTCGGTGACGTCTATCTCGTCGCGCCCGTAGTCCTGGTACGCGACCGCGTGGAGGTAGGTGAACAGTTCGAGCAGATGGCTGCTGTTCTTGCCGTCGTGGGACGCGGCGAGGCTGGTGGCGCGGTGGGCGACGGCCTGCACATGCGCGTCGGACATGACCGGCGCGAGGCGCGCGTCCCAGGTCCAGACGAGCCCGCGCAGACAGCCGTCGGCGGTGACGGCCGGGTCCGTGAGGAAGTCGGCGAGCCCCTGCGGGCTCAGACCGGTGATGCCGTCGAGGGTGCAGGGGACCCCGGCGGCGCGCAGCGCGGAGTGGGCGGCCGGGACGACCGCACGGGTCTGCGGCCCGGCTATGCGCCCGTCCTGCTGGCCGCCGGGGGCGGGCAGCTGACGGGCCGTCTGCTTGATCGGCTTGGCGAGGCGGTCCACCTCGTCGAAGGGGTTCGCCCCCTTGGCGGCGGCCGGGGCGGGCCGCGCACCGAAGGTGGCGGGGAGCGCGCGCGAGGCGTCGGCCTTGGCGGGGTGCGGGGCCTGCGCGGCCTGTGCGGCCTGCCCGGCGGTGACGAGCAGGGTCGCCGCGACGGCGGCGGCGAGCAGCGGCTTGCGCGCGGATCTGAGCTTGGACACCGAAGTCTCCTGTGTGGGAGGTGAGTTGGGGGTGGCGCGGCGGTGCGGGATGCGTGTGCTGCGGCTGCGGCTGTCAGGTGGTGCGGTGTGCCGAGGCATGACGAGGCCGCCCCGAAAAGGGGGTGAATCGCCCTGTTCCGCAAGGCACTTGGGGATCTGACGAGCCGTCCGTGTGACCTGTAACATAGTAATGTGAAATGGCACTGACAAGCCTTGTGCAGCCCCTATTTCCCCGCCCGTCACCTCAGGGTGACGCCGATGTGGTCAGCCGATGGCCGTCAGTCCAGCACCGCGAACCCGTCCAGCTCCACCCGCGCCTGCTCGTCCCACAGCCGCACGACGCCGATCACCGCCATCGCCGGGTAGTCGCGCCCGGCCAGGCGGCGCCAGATGAGGCCGAGTTCATGGGCCCTCGCGCGGTAGTCCGCGACGTCCGTGGTGTACACGGTGACCCGGGCCAGGTCGGCCGGGGTGCCTCCGGCGGCGGCGAGCGCGGCGAGGAGGTTGGTGAGAGCGGTCCGGAACTGTTCGGGCAGCGTCTCGCCCACCACCTTGCCGTCCGCGTCGAGCGCGGTCTGGCCCGCGAGGAACACCAGCCGCCCGCCCGTGGCGACGACGGCGTGGCTGAAGCCGGTGGCCGGGGAGAGTTCGGCGGGGTTCACCCGGTGGAGGCTCATCGGTACAGCTCCTTCGCGATGATCGTGCGCTGCACCTCGGTCGCGCCCTCGTAGATCCGGGGCGCGCGCACCTCGCGGTAGAGGTGTTCGAGCAGATGGCCCCGGAGCAGCGCCCGCGCGCCGTGCAGTTGGACGGCCGCGTCCACCACGTACTGCGCGGTCTCCGTGGCGAGCAGCTTGGCCATCGCCGAGTACTTGGGGACCTGCGGCGCCCCCCTGTCGTACGCGGCGGCCGCCCCGTACACCAGCAGGCGCGCCGCCTCCGTGCGGGTCGCCATCTCCGCGACCTGGTGGGCGACCGCCTGGAGGTCCTTGAGCGGGCCGCCGAACGCGGTGCGGCACGCGGTGTGGGCGACGGTCGCGTCCAGCGCCGCCTGCGCCATGCCGACCGCGAACGCGCCGACGCTCGGCCGGAACAGGTTCAACGTGCCCATGGCGACGCGAAAGCCCCGGTCGGGCTCCCCCAGGACGTCGTCCGCGCCGACGCGCACCCCGTCGAAGACGAGCGTCCCGACCGGATGCGGGGAGAGCATGTCAAGGGCGGCGCCGCTCAGCCCGGACCGGTCGGCGGGGACCAGGAAGGCGGTCACACCCCGCGCCCCCGCCCCCTCGGTGGTCCGGGCGAACACGGTGCAGAAGTCGGCCTCGGGGGCGTTGGAGATCCAGCACTTCTCGCCGCTCAGCCGCCAACCGCCGCCGTCCGGCTCGGCCTTGAGGGCGAGGGCGGCCGCGTCGGAGCCGGCGTCGGGCTCGCTCAGCGCGAAGGCGGCGACGGCCCGCCCCGCGGTGACCTCGGGCAGCCAGCGGGCCCGCTGCGCTTCGCTGCCGTGCGCGGCGACCGGGTGGGCGCCGAGCCCCTGGAGGGCGAGCGCGGTCTCCGCCTCGGTGCACGCGTACGCCAGCGACTCGCGCATCAGACAGAGGTCGAGGGCGCCCGAGGCGAACAGCCGCTCCAGGAGCCCGAGCTCGCCGAGGGCGGCGACGAGTGGCCGGTTCACGCGCCCCGGGTCACCCTTGTCCGCAAGGGGCCGCAGCCGCTCCTCGGCGGTGGTGCGCAGCCATGCGCACCACTCCTGCTGCTCCGGCTCCAGCGCGAATGCGGGCATGGCGGTCCCTCTCGTCTCGCGTCCAGTCTCGCTGTGTCCCCGCCGTGTTCCGGTCGACCGACTCTTGTTTTCACGCCTGTGTTCACACCGAGCGACTCTTATCGCGAACCGTTGACTGTCGTCATCCAAACGATACGCTCCAGATGCGACAAGGGGGCGATCCCGTATGGAGCTGAAGACCTCAGCGCATGCCGACACGTTTTCCCGCGACCATCTGCCGCCCGCCGATCAGTGGCCGGAACTGGTCTTCGACCTCCCCGAGCTGCACTATCCCGAGCGGCTCAACTGCGGTGCCGAGCTCCTGGACCGCACGATCGAACGGTTCGGCGCGGACCGGCCGGTCTTCCACACGCCGGAGGGCGCCCCTTGGACGTACGGCGAGCTGCGCGCCCGGGTCGACCGGATCGCCCACGCCCTCACCACCGAGCTCGGTGTGGTCCCCGGCAACCGGGTGCTGCTGCGCGGGCCGACCACACCGTGGCTGGCCGCGTGCTGGCTGGCGGTGATGAAGGCGGGCGCGGTGGCCGTCACCGTCCTCGCCCAGCAGCGGGCGAACGAGCTGGCCACCATCTGCGAACTCGGCCGGATCGGACACGCCCTGTGCGACGCGCGGTCGCTTCAGGACCTGGAGAAGGCCGCCGTACCGGGCCTTCGCATCACCCCCTACGGGGGTAGTACGGCCGACGACCTGCTGCGCCTCGCCGACGCGCCCACGGCCCGGGGGCCGTTCACGGCCGTGGCGACGGCGGCGGACGACGTCGCACTGATCGCGTTCACCTCGGGCACCACCGGCCGCCCCAAGGGCTGTATGCACTTCCACCGGGACGTGCTGGCCATCGCGGACACCTTCGCCCATCACGTCCTGCGCCCCCGGCCCGACGACGTCTTCGCGGGCAGCCCGCCGCTCGGCTTCACCTTCGGCCTGGGCGGCCTGGTCATCTTCCCGATGCGGGCGGGCGCCTCCTCGCTACTGCTCGAACAGTCGGGTCCCAAGCAGCTGCTGCCCGCGCTCGCCCGGCACCAGGTCTCCGTCCTGTTCACCGCGCCGACCGCCTACCGGGCGATGCTGGACGAGCTCGACGGGTACGACGTGGGGGCGCTGCGGCGCTGTGTGTCGGCCGGGGAGAACCTGCCCGCCTCGACCTGGCGCGCCTGGCACGAGCGCACCGGGCTGCGCATCATCAACGGCATCGGCGCCACCGAGCTGCTGCACATCTTCATCTCGGCGGCGGACGACGAGATCAGACCGGGCGCCACCGGGAAGCCGGTGCCCGGCTGGCACGCGCGCGTGGTCGACGCCTCGGGTCAACCGGTGGTTGACGGCAAGCCGGGTCTGCTCGCGGTGCGCGGACCGGTCGGCTGCCGCTATCTGGCCGACCCCCGCCAGTCGGAGTACGTCAAAGGAGGGTGGAACCTCACCGGCGACACCTATGTGCGCGAGCCCGACGGCTACTTCCGCTATGTCGCACGCGCCGACGACATGATCATCTCGGCCGGGTACAACATCGCGGGCCCGGAGGTGGAGGACGCGCTCATGCGCCACCCCGACGTGGTGGAGACAGCCGTGATCGGCCGCCCCGACGAGGCACGCGGGCAGGTGGTAGTGGCGTACTGCGTACTGCGCGACGGGGTGGTGGGCGGCGAGGCCACGGCCGGGCTGCTGCGCGACCACGTGAAAGCCGAACTCGCCCCCTACAAGTGCCCGCGCGAGGTCGTCTTCCTGGACGCCCTCCCCCGGACACCGACCGGCAAGCTGCAGCGCTTCCGGCTGCGGGCCCTAGAGTGATCACGTGGCCGAGCAGCACACACCCCGATCCCTGATCGTCACCCTCTACGGCGCGTACGGGCGCGAGACGGCCGGCTCCCTCGCGGTCGCCGAGCTGATCCGCCTGCTCGCCGCCGTGGGCGTGGACGCCCCGTCCGTACGGTCGTCGGTCTCCCGGCTCAAACGGCGCGGGCTCCTGGTGCCCGAGCGCACCGCGAGCGGCGCCGCCGGGTACGCCCTGTCCGCCGACGCGCGCCAGCTGCTCGACGACGGCGACCGCCGCATCTACCCGCACGCGCGGCCACGCGCGCGTGACGGCTGGGTGCTGGCCGTCTTCTCGGTCCCCGAGTCGGAGCGCAACAAGCGCCATGTGCTGCGCTCCCGGCTGGCGGGGCTCGGCTTCGGCACGGCGGCGCCCGGTGTGTGGATCGCCCCGGCGCGGCTGTACGACGAGACCCGGCACACCCTGGAACGGCTCCAACTCGCCCCGTACGTCGACCTGTTCCGGGGCGAGCACCTGGGCTTCGCACCGACGGCCGAGGCGGTCGCCCGGTGGTGGGACCTGGCGGCGATCGCCAAGCAGCACGACGAGTTCCTGGGGCTGCACGAGCCCGCGCTGCGGGCCTGGGAGACGCGTGCGCACACGTCGTCCGAAGTGCCGCCCGAGGAGGCCTACCGGGACTATCTGCTCGCCCTGGACTCCTGGCGCCGCCTGCCGTACGCGGACCCGGGCCTGTCCGCCGCCCTGCTGCCGCCCGACTGGCCGGGCGAGCGGTCGGCAGAGGTGTTCCGCCGACTGCACGCCCGGCTGCGGGACGCGGGGGCGGCGTTCGTACGGCGGGAGCCGGGGGCCGGAGGGACTGACGGCTGATGCCGGATGCCGGATGCCTGACGGCTGACGGCTGACGGCTGACGGCTGACGGCCAGGCGTTGCCGGGGCCCCTCAGTAGGATGACGAAGTGACGGATGAGGACAGGCGCGCCCGCAGGCGGGGGCAGGGTGAGCTGGAGGCCCAGGTCCTGGCGGCGCTGCGGAACGCGGCGGGGCCGGTGACCGCCGGCTGGGTGCGGGAGCGGATCGGCGGAGCGCTCGCGTACACCACCGTCGTGACCATCCTGTCGCGGCTGCACGCCAAGCAGTCGGTGACCCGGGAGCGCGCGGGGCGCTCCTTCGTGTGGACGCCGGCGGCCGACGAGGCCGGGCTCGCGGCGCTGCGGATGCGCAAGGTACTGGACGGCGAACGGGACCGGGGCGCGGTACTGGCCAGCTTCGTCACCGCACTCTCGCCCGACGACGAGCGGCTGCTGCGCGCGCTGCTGGACAGCGTGGACGGCGCCGAGGCGGAGACCGGGGACTGACACGGTGGGTGTGTTCGTCTTTCTGCCGCTCGTCCTGCCGCTGACCGCCTGGCCGATCGCCCGGCTGGCCGAGCAGCAGCTGCATCCGCGCGCGGCGACGTGGCTGCTCGCGGCGGTCGGTGGCGTGCTCGCACTGTGCAGCACCCTGTGCCTGATGCTGCTGATGGTGGTGGGCACGGCCCAGTTGCCGGGCAATCCGCTGCCCGACGCGTGGGCCGACCCCGAGGTACGGGCGGTGCTGCCGTACGACGAGGTGGTGGGCCGGGCCGCGATCCCGCTCCTGGTGGCGGTCGCCGGGGCGTGCGCGCACCTGGTGTGGCTGCACCGGCGGGTGCGCACGCGCGCGGCCCGGGCGCTGGCGGGGCTGCCCGAGGGCAGGCTGGCCGTGCTGCCGGACGACGCGCGGGCCTATGCGTACGCGCTGCCGGGCGGGCGCGGTGCGGCCGGGGCGCACGGGCGGATCGTCGTCTCGCGCGCGATGTTGGAGAGCCTCGACGCGCGCGAGCGGCAGGCGCTGATCGCGCACGAGGAGGCGCATCTGACGGCGCGCCACCACCGGTTCCTGCTGGTGGCCGGGCTCGCGGCCCGCGCGAACCCGTTTCTGCGCCCGCTGCGCACCGCCGTGGCGTACACCGCCGAGCGCTGGGCGGACGAGGACGCGGCGCGGACGGTGGGCGACCGCAGGACGGTGGCCCGGGCCATCGGCAAGGCCGCGCTGGTGTCGCGCCCGGCGGCGGGCCGGGGCGCGGCGACCGCGCTGGCGGGGTTCGCGGTGGCCGGGCCGGTGCCGCGCCGGGTGGCGGCGCTGCTCGGCCCGGTGCCGCCGGCGCCCGCGCTGCCGCCCGCGTGGACGGCGGCCGGGCTCGCGCTGTGGACCGCCGCGGTCGGCGCGGCGGTCTCGGCGCTGGTGTCGGCGAACGCGACCGTGACGCTCTTCACGGTGCTGAAGGCCGCGACCGTGCTGTGAGGGGCCGCCCCGAGGGGCGGCTCCGCTCACGGAACAGCCGCTCCTACAGGTCGAATTCGGTCGGCGCCAGGTCCAGCGCGTAGCAGGCCTCGCGCACGACGGCCTGCTCCGTCTTGTCGAAGTCGCCGTCGGCGCCGCCGATGACGATGCCTATCTGGATCACCGCGCGCGCCTCGGCGGGCTTCTTCTTCGCCTTGGCGACCTCCTGCAACACACTGACCTTGCCGAAGTCGAAGTCGGCGGCGAGCTTGTTCAGATAGTCGTCGAAGCGGCGCTGGAGGTCGTCGGCCGCGAAGTTCTGCAGCACCTCATTGGTGGAGATGAGCTGCGCGACGCGGCGCCGCTCGGACGGGTCGACGGTGCCGTCGGCCGCGGCGACCAGGGCGCACATCGCCATGCTGGCATCCCGGAACGCACCGCTCTTCAGGTCGTTCTTCTTGGCGAGCAGCTGCGTCTGCATGGTCGACGCGGACTCCTTGAAGCGGTCCCACAGGGCCATGAGGTCTCCATCTGGTCTCGATAGTCACTTCTACAACGCTGTAGAAACTAACCAGCGGGCCGAATGGTTCCCACGTCGTGTCATCTTCCTGTGAGCCGCGCCTCCCTTCGCGCCTCCCTTCGCGGCTCACTTCAGGCTGAGCCGCGGTCTGGGCGCGTCCGTGCGCCCGGTCGGAGGCCTGCGGCTGCCCGCCCGGTACGGCGGCGGCCAGGGCGCCCCGGGGCCGGAGTAGCCCTGCTCGGCGGCCGCGTGCAGGGTCCAGTGCGGATCGTAGAGATGGGGCCGGGCGAGGGCGCAGAGGTCGGCCCGGCCCGCGAGCAGCAGCGAGTTCACGTCGTCCCAGGACGAGATCGCCCCGACCGCGATGACGGGCACGCCGAGCGTGTTGCGGATGCGGTCGGCGTACGGCGTCTGGTACGAGCGGCCGAACTCGGGCCGCTCCTGTGCGACGACCTGCCCGGTGGACACGTCGATGGCGTCGGCGCCGTGCGCGGCGAACGCACGGGCGATCTCGACGGACTCCTCGGCGGTGGTGCCGCCCGGCGCCCAGTCGGTCGCGGAGATACGGACGGTCATGGGCCGGTCGTCGGGCCAGATGCCCCGCAGCGCGTCGAACACCTCCAGCGGGAAACGCAGCCGGTTGGCGAGGGAACCACCGTAGGAGTCCGTGCGTTGATTGGTGAGAGGGGACAGGAATCCGGAGAGCAAGTAGCCGTGGGCGCAGTGGAGTTCGAGCAGGTCGAAGTCGCAGCGGGCGGCCCGCCAGGCCGCCGCGGCGAACTGCTCGCGGATGTCGGTCAGCCCCGCGCGGTCGAGCGCGTGCGGGACCTGGTTGACACCGGGGCGGTAAGGGAGCGGTGAGGCGGCGGCGAGGGGCCAGTTGCCGTCGTCGAGCGGTTCGTCGATGCCTTCCCACATCAGCTTGGTCGAGCCCTTGCGCCCGGAGTGGCCGAGCTGGATGCCGATGGCGGTGCCGGGGGCCTGCCGGTGCACGAAGTCGACGATCCGGTGCCAGGCCGCGGCCTGCTCGGGGGTGTAGAGACCGGTGCATCCCGGCGTGATGCGGCCCTCCGCGCTCACGCACACCATCTCCGTCATGACCAGGCCCGCGCCACCGAGGGCCCGGGCACCGAGGTGGACGAGGTGGAAGTCGCCGGGGAGACCGTCCACGGCGCGGTACATGTCCATGGGAGAGACGACGACACGGTTGCGCAGTTCGAGCCCGCGCAGCCGGAAGGGGGTGAACATCGGAGGAGTGCCGGAGGGGCAGGGGAAGTCGCGCTCGACCGCGCCGGTGAAGCCGGAGTCGCGCAGCCGCAGGTTGTCGTGGGTGACCCGGCGGCTGCGGGTGAGCAGGTTGAAGGCGAACTGCCGGGGCGGCTGGTCGAGGTAGAGCGCCAGCTCCTCGAACCAGCGCAGACTGGCGGCGGCAGCGCGCTGGGTGGACTCGACGATCGGTCTGCGCTCCAGCTCGTACGCGGCCAGGGCGGCCGGCAGGGTGGGCTGCTCCTCGACGCAGGCGGCCAGGGCGAGGGCGTCCTCGACGGCGAGCTTGGTGCCGGAGCCGATGGAGAAGTGCGCGGTGTGGGCGGCGTCGCCGAGCAGGACGGTGTTGCCGTACGACCAGTGCGCGTTGACGACGGTACGGAAAACGGTCCAGGAGGAGTTGTTGCTCCGCAGCGGCCGGTTGCCCAGGGCGTCCGCGAAGATCTTGGCGCAGCGGTCGACCGACCCCTGCTCGTCGAGCTCGTCGAACCCGGCCGCCCGCCAGACCTCTTCGCGCATCTCGACGATGACGGTGGAGGAGTCGGCGGCGAACGGATAGCCGTGCAGTTGCATCACGCCGTGCTCGGTCTCGGCGATCTCGAAGCGGAAGGAGTCGAAGGCGAAGTCGGCGGCCAGCCAGATGTAGCGGCAGCGGTGGCCGGTGACGCGGGGCGCGAAGTGTTCGGCGTGCGCCTCGCGGGTGGCGCTGTGCACGCCGTCGGCCGCGATGACCAGGTCGTAGCCGGTGGCGAGTTCGGCGGCGGGCGGCGCCTCGGTGCGGAAGCGCAGTCCCACGCCGAGCGCGCGGCAGCGCTGGTGCAGGATCTCCAGGAGCCTGCGCCGGCCGAGCGCGGCGAAGCCGTGCCCGCCGGAGGTGAGGGTGCGGCCCCGGTGGACGATGTCGATGTCGTCCCACCGGACGAACTCGGCCTTCAGCGCCTCGTACACCACGGGGTCGGCGTGCTCGATCCCGCCGAGGGTCTCGTCGGAGAGGACGACTCCGAAGCCGAACGTGTTGTCGGGGGCGTTGCGCTCCCAGACGGTGATCTCGCGTTCGGGGCGCAGCCGTTTGAGCAGTGCGGCGGCGTACAGCCCGCCGGGGCCGCCGCCGATGACCGCGATCCGCAGCGGTCGCTCGGCGGGGTCGGGGCCGCTGTCGCCGTGCCCGGGCACGGCTCAGCGCCCCTGCCATTTCGGGGGCCGCTTCTCGGTGAAGGCGGCGTGGAACTCGGCGTAGTCCTGCCCGTTCATCAGGAGGGCCTGGGTGGCGGCGTCGAGTTCGACGGCGGCGGCGAGCGGCATGTCGAGTTCGGCGGTGAGCAGGGCCTTGGTCTGCGCATACGCGAGGGCGGGTCCGGCCGCGAGATGGCGGGCGAGCTCGGCGGCGCGCGCGTCGGCCTGCCCTTCCTCGGTGAGCTCGCTGAGCAGGCCGATCCGTTCGGCCTCGGGGGCGCGGACCGGCTCGCCGAGCATCAGCAGACGGGTGGCGTGGCCGAGCCCGACGACGCGCGGCAGCAGATAGGCCGCGCCCATGTCGCCGCCGGAGAGGCCGACCTTGGTGAACAGGAAGGAGAACCGGGCGGAGGGATCGGCGATACGGAAGTCGGCGGCCAGCGCGAGAACCGCGCCCGCACCGGCCGCGACGCCGTGGACCGCCGCGATCACCGGGAAGGGGCATTCGCGCACGGCCCGTACGACCTGGCCGGTCATCCGGTTGAAGTCGAGCAACTGGGCGGTGTCCATGGAGAGCGTGGCGCCGATGATCTCGTCGACGTCGCCGCCGGAGCAGAAGCCGCGCCCCTCGCCCGCGAGCACCAGGGCGCGCACGGCCCGCTCCCGGGCGAGCTCGGCGAGCAGATCGCGGAGGTCGGCGTAAGCCCCGAAGGTGAGCGCGTTGAGCTTCTCGGGGCGGGCAAGGGTGACGGTGGCCACCCCGTCCGCCATGGAAAGCCGCAGGTGGCGCCAGTTTTCGGTGCGGGGTGCGGAGCTGGGGAACGGGCTCATGGAGTGCGGCCTCCTCAGCGGGCTGACAGATGCCTGCACTCCGAAGATATCACTCATGTGTGACTGTCGTCACGAGTGCGCGATATGGAGAGGCGGCAGGGGCGCGGGCCCGTCCACGTACGTCCGGGCGAGCGTGCGACCGGGGTGCGGCGCGGGCTCGCCCGCGCGGGCGAGCGGCACCGCCGGGGCGAAGGGCAGGGCAAAGGGCGGGGCGAAAGGCAGGGCGAAAGGCCTCCCACGGCGCGCCGCACGTCCCTTTCACCGCCTGCCAGGGGCCTCTGTCCGGCCCCTTGCCCCCGTTCGTAAAGTTGGGGGGAGTAGCAGCGCCCCGCGCATCCCCCCGCGCCCCGGACGCTTCACGCGACCGAACGGAAACCCCCGCCGTGCCCGACCCCACCGGCGCCGCCCGCGCCCCGACCTCTTGGCGTATCCCACTCCCCCACACCGACGCCGCCGTCCCCATCGCCCGCGCCCTGATCCGTACCGCACTGGCGGACATCGACGCCCCCGCCGACAGCGACACCGCCGAACTGCTCACCGCCGAGCTGGTGGCCAACGCCGTCGAGCACACCGCCGCCGACCAGCCCATCGAGCTGGTGGTCGAGCTGCTGGAGTCGGGCTGCCAGGTCGAGGTCCACGACCGCTCCCCGCTGCCGCCGGGCGACCTCGGCGCCCCGGAACCCGCCTACGAGCCCGACCCGTGGCAGGAGCACGGCCGGGGCCTGCTGCTGATCCGCACCCTGAGCTCGGCCTGCGGCCACCGCCCCACCGCGCACGGCAAGGCGGTGTGGTTCACGCTGCCGGCGCGTCCGCCCCTGCCGGAGTTCCCGTAAGCGTCGCGACCATGACCGCCTTGATGGTGTGCAGACGGTTCTCCGCCTCGTCGAAGACCACCGAGTGCGCGGATTCGAAGACCTCGTCGGTGACTTCGAGCTCGGCCAGGCCGTACTGCTCGTGGATCTCGCGGGCGACCGCCGTGCCGAGGTCGTGGAAGGCGGGCAGGCAGTGCAGGAACTTGACGTCCGCGTTGCCGGTGGCACGCAGGACGTCCATGGTCACGGCGTAGGGCGCCAGCGCCTTGATCCGCTCGGCCCAGATCTCCTTGGGCTCGCCCATCGACACCCAGACGTCGGTGGCGACGAAGTCCGCGCCCGCCACGCCTTCGGCGATGTCCTCGGTGAGGGTGATCCGGGCCCCGCTGCGCTCGGCGGCCCGGTGCGCGAGGGCGACGACGGCGTCGGCCGGCCAGTACGCCCTGGGGGCCACGATCCGTACGTCCATGCCGAGCAGCGCGCCCGTGAACAGGTAGGAGTTGCCCATGTTGTACCGGGCGTCACCCAGATAGGCGAAAGCCGTCCGCTCAAGGGGCTTGTCGGTGTGCTCGGTCATGGTGAGGACGTCGGCGAGCATCTGAGTGGGGTGCCAGGCGTCGGTGAGGCCGTTGTAGACCGGCACGCCCGCGTGCGCGGCGAGCGTCTCGACCGTCTCCTGGGCGTCCCCTCGGAACTGGATCGCGTCGAACATCCGGCCGAGCACCCGTGCCGTGTCCCGCGCCGACTCCTTCTTGCCGATGTGCGAGCCCGCCGGGTCGATGTACGTCGTGGAGGCACCCTGGTCGGCGGCCGCCACCTCGAAGGAGCACCTCGTACGCGTCGACGGCTTCTCGAAGATCAGCGCGATGTTCCGCCCGCGCAGCCGCTGGACCTCGGTGCCCGCCTTCTTGGCGGCCTTGAGCTCGGCGGCGAGGTCCACCAGAGCGCGGAACTCCTCGGCGGTGAAGTCCAGCTCCTTGAGGAAGTGGCGGCCTGCGAGGTCTGTCGCCATGGTGACTGCTCCTGGGTGACGGAAGGCGGGGACACTGTAAGTATATGCGATTGAACGCATCACTATACGGCATCGCGCTCCACGGGACAGCTCATACACCGAGGCCCGCCCCGCCCCCGCCCCAGCTCGCTGCCGGGAATCTCGATCACCTCGATGCCCTGCTTCCGCAGATGCGTGTTGGTGGTGACATTGCGCTCGTACGCCACCACCACGCCCGGCTCGACCGCCAGGACGTTGCAGCCGTCGTCCCACTGCTCGCGCTCCGCCGCGTGCACGTCCTGGGTGGCCATCAGCACCCGGATCCCGTCCAGGCCGAGGGCGGCCGCTATGGCGCGGTGCATGTGCTCCGGCGGGTGGTCCGTCACCTTCAGCTCCTGCTCACCGGCGCCCGGCTCGATCGTGTACGAGCGGAGCATGCCGAGCCCGGCGTACTGAGTGAAGGTTTCTCCGTCGACCATCGTCATCACCGTATCGAGGTGCATGAAGGCCCTGCGCTTGGGCATGTCCAGCGCCACGATCGTCCGTGCGGAACCGGCCGCGAAGAGCCCGCGCGCCAGCATCTCCACCGCCTGCGCAGTCGTCCGCTCACTCATCCCGATCAGCACCGCACCATTGCCGATCACCAGCACGTCCCCGCCCTCGATGGTCGAGGGATAGTCGCTCTGCCCCTTCGACCAGGTGTGGAACCGCCCGGCCTCGGGGCCCGCGAAGAGCGGATGGTGGCGGTAGATCGCCTCGAAGTGGACCGTCTCGCGCTGCCGGGCGGGCCAGCGCATCGCGTTGATGGACACCCCGTCGTAGATCCAGGCAGAGGTGTCACGCGTGAAGAGGTGGTTGGGCAGCGGGCCCAGCAGAAAGTCGTCCAGATCCATCACGTGGAACCGGACGGACACCGGCTCGGCATGGCGCTCCAGGAACTCCCGCTTGGTCATACCGCCCACCAGCGCCTCGGCGAGCTCGGCGGCGGACAGCTCGTCGAACGCCTCGCGCAGATGCCCGGTGGCCAGCGGCCCGTACTCCTTCTCGTCGAAGACCCGGTCCAGTACCAGCCGTCTCGCCTGCGGAATCGCCAGCGACTCGCGCAGCAGATCGCCGAAGAGGTGCACCTCGACCCCGCGGTCGCGCAGCACGTCCGCGAAGCCGTCGTGCTCCTGGCGGGCCCGGCGCACCCAGAGCACATCGTCGAAGAGAAGAGCGTCCTTGTTACTCGGAGTGAGCCGCTTCAGCTCCAGATCGGGCCGGTGCAGGATGACGCGGCGCAGCCGCCCGGTCTCGGAGTCGACGTGGAATCCCATGTCCCCATCCTGTCCCGCCCGCAGCCCGCTCACCCGGTGAACCGGCGGCTTCCACCCCGGCCCGTGGGGGCGGAACCGCACGGCTCCGCCCCCACGGCTTCACAGCCTGGGGTCCACCGGCTCCGACTCCAGGGCCAGGACCGCGAACACCGCCTCATGGACACGCCACAGCGGCTCGCCCGCCGCCAGCCGGTCCAGCGCCTCCAGCCCCAGCGCGTACTCCCGCAGCGCCAGCGAGCGCTTGTGGCCCAGGGAGCGCTGCCGCAGCCGCTCCAGGTTGTCGGAGCGCACGTACTCCGGACCGTAGATGATCCGCAGATACTCGCGTCCGCGCACCTTGATACCGGGCTGCACAAGGCGCCCCTTGCCGTCCCGGGCCAGCGCCTGGAGCGGCTTGACCACCATGCCCTCGCCGCCCGCAGCGGTCAGATCGAGCCACCAGTCGACGCCGGCCCGCACGGACGCCTCGTCGCCGGTGTCGACGACCAGGCGCCGGGTGACCTGGAGCAGACCCGTCGGGTCGTGCTCGACCAGACGGTCCAGCCACGCCAGCTGCTCGTCGTGGGGCACCGCGGCCAGACTGCGGCCCTGGGAGGCCAGGATCTGGAAGGGCGCGAACCGCACACCCTCCAGCCCGTCCGTGGTCCAGCAGTACCGCCGGTACGCGTCGGTGAACGCCTCCGCGTCCCGCGCCCGCTCACGCTGACGCGCCAGCAGCCCGTCCACGTCGACACCGCGCGCCGCGGCCGCCTCCAGAGCCCCCAGCGCGCCCGGGAAGACCGCCCCGGACGCGGCACCCACCGCCGCGTACTGCGAACGCAGCAGCCCCGAGGCCTTCAGCGACCACGGCATCAGCTCGGCGTCGAACAACAGCCAGTCCGTACCGAGCTCGTCCCACAGCCCGGCCGCGGACACGGCCGCCCGCAACCGGCCGAGGATCTCCTCGGTGACGGCCGCGTCGTCGAAGAACGGACGACCGGTGCGGGTGTGCAGAGCGCCCGTCGGCCCCTGCACCCCGAACCGCTCGCGCGCCACCTCGGCGTCACGGCACACCAGGGCCACCGCCCGCGAGCCCATGTGCTTCTCCTCGCACACGACCCGCGCGACCCCGTCCGCCGCGTACTGCGCGAACGCCTCCGCCGGATGCTCCAGGAACTGCTCGTCACCGCCGCTGCCGCGGGCCGCCGCACGCGAGGTCGCCGTGGGCGCCATCGTCGGCGGCAGATACGCGAGCAGCCGTGGGTCGACGGCGAAACGGCTCATGACTTCGAGCGCGGCCGCCGCGTTCTCCTCGCGCACCGCCACATTGCCCAGCTGCCGGGTCTCCACGACCCGGCGGCCGTGCACGTCGGCGAGGTCGAGCGGGCGTCCGTCATGGCCACCGGGCGCCTCGGTGGCCAGCGGACGGACCGGCTCGTACCAGACCCTCTCGGCAGGCACGTCGACGAGCTCGCGCTCCGGCCAGCGCAGCGCGGTCATCTTTCCGCCGAACACCGCACCCGTGTCCAAGCAGATGGTGTTGTTGATCCACGACGTGTTCGGGACGGGCGTGTGGCCGTAGACGACCGCCGCGCGACCCCGGTAGTCCTCGGCCCACGGGTAGCGCACGGGCAGGCCGAACTCGTCGGTCTCGCCGGTCGTCTCCCCGTACAAGGCGTGCGAGCGAACACGCCCCGACGTACGCCCGTGGTACTTCTCGGGCAGACCCGCGTGACAGACGACCAGCTTGCCGCCATCGAGCACGTAGTGGCTGACGAGCCCGTCGATGAACTCCTTCACCTGTTCCTTGAATCCATCGCCCTCCCTCTCCAACTGCTCGATGGTTTCCGCCAGTCCATGGGTGCGCTGGACCTTCTTGCCACCCAGATAACGTCCGAGCTTGTTCTCATGGTTCCCGGGAACACACAGAGCGTTACCATCGGCCACCATTCTCATCACGCGCCGCAACACACCCGGGCTGTCCGGCCCACGGTCCACGAGGTCACCGACGAAGACCGCCGTACGGCCCTCGGGGTGCGCCCCGTCCACGTAACCCAGCTTCACCAGCAACGTCTCCAGCTCGGAGCGGCAGCCGTGGATGTCACCGATGATGTCGAAGGGGCCAGTGAGGTGAGTGAGGTCGTTGTAGCGTCGCTCGATCGCGATCTCCACGCTGTCCACCTCCGCCTCGGAGCGCAGGACATGGACCTTGCGGAACCCCTCACGCTCCAGGCCGCGCAGCGAACGCCGCAGCTCACGGCGGTGCCTCGCGATGACCTGACGGGGCATGCCGGCACGGTCGGGCCGGGTCGCGTTGCGGGCGGCACAGACCTCCTCGGGCAGATCGAGGACGATGGCCACGGGCAGCACATCGTGCTCCCGAGCCAGCTGGACCAGCTGTCTGCGGCTCTCCACCTGCACGCTGGTGGCGTCGACGACGGTCAGCCGCCCGGCCGCGAGCCGCTTGCCCGCGATGTAGTGGAGCACGTCGAACGCGTCGCCGCTGGCGCTCTGGTCGTTCTCGTCGTCGGCCACCAGGCCCCGGCAGAAGTCCGACGAGATGACCTCGGTGGGCTTGAAGTGCCGACGGGCAAAAGTGGACTTGCCCGATCCGGTGGCGCCGACGAGAACGACGAGGGACAGGTCGGGGACGGCGAGCGCGCGCTTGCGAGGCGGGGTCGGGGGCCCGACGTCGGTCCGGGTTCCGGTTCCGGTGCCGGTTTCGATCCCAGTCCCGGTCCCGGTCCCGGTCTCCGTGCTCGTCTCGGCACTGGTGCTGGTGCTGGCACTCGTACTGGTGCTGGTACCGGCCTCGGTGTCGGTGTCGTTCTCGGTGTTCATGCGGCGTTCGCCTCCTTCGCGGTCGTGGTCATCTCGAATACAGCCATCTGGGTGGGCGGCCCCACCTCGGCGTCGTCCGGCCCCACGGGCACGAACTCGACGCCGTAACCGTGCCGTTCGGCCACCGAAACGGCCCAGTCGCGGAACTCCGCACGCGTCCACTCGAACCGGTGGTCGCCATGGCGCACATGCCCGGCCGGGAGCGACTCCCAGCGCACGTTGTACTCGACGTTCGGCGTGGTCACGATCACCGTTCGCGGGCGCGCCGCGCCGAACACCGCGTATTCGAGCGCGGGCAGCCTCGGCAGATCGAGGTGCTCGATGACCTCGCTGAGCACGGCCGCGTCGTACCCCTTGAGCCGCTTGTCCGTGTACGCGAGCGAGCCCTGCATCAGGGTGATCCGCCCGGCCTGCCGCTCGCCCATCCGGTCCAGGCGCAGCCGCCGCGCGGCGATCGTCAGCGCCCGCATCGAGACGTCCACACCCACGATCTCGGTGAATCGGACGTCCTTGAGCAGCTCCTGCACCAACTGTCCCTGGCCGCAGCCCAGATCGAGCACCCGGCTCGCCCCGGTGGCGGTCAGCGCCGCCAGGATGGCATCGCGTCGCTGTACGGCGAGCGGCACGGGCCGGTCCTCGGTGTCGGTCGTCTCGTCCACCGCGTTGTCGATGGCCTCGACGGCGATGTCATCGGCCTCGGCCAGTCGCACCAGTTCGAGGCGCTCCATTGCCTGCCGGGTCAGCCCCCAGCGCCGGGACAGATAGCGGCTGGTGATCAGCTTCTGCTCGGGGTGGTCGGCCAGCCAGCCGTCACCGGCGCGCAGCAGCTTGTCGACCTCGTCGGGCGCGACCCAGTAGTGCTTGGCGTCGTCGAGCACCGGCAGCAGCACGTACAACTGCCGCAGTGCGTCCGCGAGCCGCAGCTCCCCCTCCAGTACGAGCCGTACGTAACGGGACTCGCCCCACTCCGGGAACTCCTCGTCCAGCGCGACGGGCTCCGCCGAGACCGAGGCCCAGCCCAGCGGCCCGAACAGCTTGTGCACCAGGTCGGCGCCGCCGCGCGCGGGCAGCGCGGGCACCTCGATCCGCAGCGGCAGCGGCGCCTCGGCCCGCTCCGGCAGCGCGTTGCACACACCGCGCAGGGCGCTCCTGAAGACGGTGCTCAGCGCGACGGACATCAGCGACGAGGCCGCGTACGGACGGTCGTTGACGTACTGCGCCAGCGCGGAATCGGGGGCTCCGCCACGACCCTTGCCCTTGCCCCGCCGCACCAGCGCGACCGGATCCACCTCCAGGAGCAGCGCGGCCGTGCAGCGCTCGGCGCTCGCCTCGGGGTAGAGGATGTGCGCGGTGCCGTGCGACGTGGAGAACGCCTGCGCCTTCCCGGGATGCTTGTGCAGCAGAAACCCGAGGTCGGTGGCGGGGCGTTCAGGGGTACCGGTCGTGGTGATTGTCAGGAACACGCGTCGAGTATCACCCGGTTTCAACAGCTCCTACCAGGCATTTTCCCCTGAGTGCCGAGGGTGGCCTCAACCTGTCCCGCCCCTCACGCCTCTTCTGCCACGAACCCCGCCAGCCGTGCGATCTCCGTCGGCCCCACCCGGCAGCAGCCTCCCACCAGACGGGCGCCCGCGCTGCGCCAGGCACTTACGCGCGACGGGTCGAACGTGGCGCCGCCCCGCCACGACCGGGCCTCCGCGTCCCAGCGCTCCCCGCTGTTGGGGTAGACGACCACCGGCTTGCCGGTGACCGACGCCGCGAGCTCCACGGCACGGTCCGCGTCGGCGGGCGTGCAGCAGTTCACGCCCACGGCGATCACCTGGTCCAGGCCCGCCACCAGCGCGAACGCCTCCTCCAGCGGCTGGCCCGCCCTGGTCCGCAGCCCCTCCACGCTGTACGACAGCCACACCGGTACTCCGCACCCCTCGACCGCCCGCAGCAGCGCCTCGGCCTCGTCGGCGTCGGGCACGGTCTCCACCGCGAGCACGTCCGGCCCGGCTGCCGCCAGCGTCTCGACGCGGGGGCGGTGGAAGCGCTCCAGCTCCTTCACCGTCAGCCCGTACCCGCCGCGGTACTCACTGCCGTCGGCCAGGAAGGCGCCGTAGGGGCCGATCGAGGCGGCGACCCATACTTCGGCCTTCTTGGGGGGCTCCCCCTCCCCTCCCCCCACCCCCCTCCCCGCCCCCGCCCTCTCCCCCGCCTTTCTCGCCAGCTCCACGCTCCGGGCAAGCAGGGCCGTCGCCTCGCGGCGGGGCACTCCCCGGTGGGCGAAGCCCTCGTACGTCGCCTGGTAGCTGGAGGTGATCAGTACCTGTGCGCCCGCCCGTACATACGCCTCGTGTGCGGCCTCGATCTGGCTCGGGTCGTCGGCGAGCAGCCGGGCCGACCAGAGCGGGTCGCTCAAGTCGCAGCCCTGGGCCTCTAGTTGGTTGGAGAGGCCGCCGTCAAGGACCACGGTCCGTTCGGCCAGGGCGTCGGCGAGTGGACGGGCGGGCCGCACGGTCAGGCCCCGTTCAGCTGGGACTGGACCTGGGAGGAGATGAGTTCGAGGTGGTCGAGGTCGTGCAGGTCGAGGACCTGCAGGTAGATCCGGGACGAACCGATCGCCTCGTACGCGCCGATCTTCTCCACTACTTCGGCGGGCGAGCCCGCCAGTCCGTTCGCCTTGAGCTCTTCGACCTCCCTTCCGATGGCGGCCGCCCGGCGCGCCACTTCGGCGTCGTTCTTTCCTACGCAGACGACCAGGGCGTTGGAGTACACCAGGCCGTCGGGGCTGCGTCCGGCGCTCTGCGCGGCGGCGCGCACCCGGCCGAACTGCCGCTCGCTGTCGGCCAGGGAGGCGAACGGGATGTTGAACTCGTCGGCGTACTGTGCGGCCAGCCGTGGGGTGCGGACCGCGCCGTGGCCGCCGATCAGGACCGGCACCTTGGCCTGGGCGGGCTTGGGGAGCGCGGGCGAGTCGGTGAGCTGGTAGTAGGTGCCGTCGTGGGTGAAGGTCTTGCCGGTCTCGGTGGCCCAGAGGCCGGTGACGATGGCCAGTTGTTCTTCGAGTCGTGCGGACTTCTCCTTCGGGAAGGGGATGCCGTACGCCTTGTGCTCGCCCTCGAACCAGCCTGCGCCCAGGCCGAGTTCGATACGGCCGCCGGACATCTGGTCCACCTGGGCGACCTGGATGGCGAGGACGCCGGGGA
This sequence comes from Streptomyces sp. NBC_00224, assembly GCF_041435195.1. NCBI lineage: Bacteria > Bacillati > Actinomycetota > Actinomycetes > Kitasatosporales > Streptomycetaceae > Streptomyces > Streptomyces sp. NBC_00224. Next base: position 6,791,556 of record NZ_CP108106.1, on the reverse strand, counting down.
GCCGGAAGGTGCCGGCGGTCATCAGTGTGCCGAGGCGGATGCGGCTGGTCTCGCGGGCGAGTCCGGCCAGGGTGATCCAGGCGTCGGTGGGGCCCGGGAGGCCGTCCGCCGAGCCCATCCGGAGGTAGTGGTCGGAGCGGAAGAAGGCGTCGAATCCGAGGGCTTCGGTGGCCTTCGCGACGGCGAGGAGAGTGTCGTAGTCGGCGCCCTGCTGGGGCTCCGTGAAGATTCGAAGATCCATGCATCCATCCTGCACCTTCGAACTGTCGTCAACCCCGCCCTTGCCGTATGCGCGATGGCTGCCCAGTCGGGTGAATATCGTCCACCTGACGGGCCGCGCGGGCTCTGACCAGTGACTGTCGCGCTGAGTGGTCGTTGGCTCGGGCGGAGCCGGACCGCCCGGCCCGCGCGCCGGCGGCCGTTGCCGACGCGTCTGTCGAACTGCCACCCCCGCGGCCTCGCGGGAGGGCTTGGGCCGAGGAGGCCGCCATGTCCCAGGAAGCCGTGCCCGAACAGGCCGTGCCGCAGGAGCCGGCCGGGCAGTCCGTGCCCGGGCAGCAAGGTGCGCCGAAGGGGCTGCTGCAGCAGATGGAGGAGTTGATGGCGGCGCTGAACGCGGATCTTTCGCAGCTCGACGCCGATCTGCAGTCCTCCGCCGAGCGTGTGCTGCCGGGTCAGGACGCCGGTGGGCATATGGAGGGCCGCTCCACGGGCGTGTGAGTGCCGGTGTGGTGACTCCCGTCCGGTCATGACGGCCTCGCCGTCGAGTCGCGCAGGGCGCCGGGCCGTCTTTCCTGCTCGCGTACGGTGAGTCGGCGGAGCATTCCGCGGACCCGGTCGCTCGACTCGTCGGCGGCGTCGATCGCTTCGATGCACTGCCAGTAGAGCCCTTCTTCGTCGGTGGCGCAGGCGACGCCGACGAGGGCCATGCCGACATCTCCGAGCAGGCCACCGAGTCCGGTCAGCGTCTGTCTGGCGTCGGTGACTTCGGAGAGCTGGGTGGCGCGGATGCCGCCGATGCGCAGCCCGGGGTGGTCGAGGGCGCCGCAGCCGCGGCCGCCGGTCTCGCTGAGGCCGCGTGCTTCGCCCCTGAGTTCCGGTGGGCCGGTGGCCGCCAGGTGGCTTCCGATGGCCTGGGCGAGGGCTTGTGCCTGCCAGGCCTCGGCGACGATCTCCAGCGCCGCGGTACTTTCCGCGAGCGCTAACCTGCTCACTCCGATGAGCCGTACCGCGTCCATGAGTCGCCCCCGTTCATACGACGATCCGTTTCCCCGTCACTACCTAGAGTGAGCTTCTGAGGCCAGGAAAGCCAGAGGAATTGGGAAATCTGTGGACGAGCAGGGGGTTTTGAATAACTCGCTCACTCCGAAGAGTGACCGTTTGGACTTTCTTCGGGGTTCTGTACAGGGGCGCGGCCGGTTTGTGCGGAGGTCGGGCGGGTCTGTGCCGGGGCGGGCCCGGTGAGGTTCTGCGGGGCGGGCGGGGCGGTGGGGACGGGGAAGCGGAGCTCGTTGCGGTCGATCTTGGCGGCGAGCGCGGCGAGCGGGTCGATGCCGAGGACTTCGCAGAGCTGGAGGAGATAGGCGAGGACGTCGGCGACCTCGTCGGTCACCCGGTGGGCGCGGTCGGGGTCGTGCATGACGCGGTCGGACTGCTCGGGGGTCAGCCACTGGAAGATCTCAAGGAGTTCGGAGGCCTCGACGCTGAGGGCGGAGACGAGGTTCTTGGGGGTGTGGAAGGGCTGCCAGTGGCGCGCGGCCGCGAAGTCGGCCAGTCGGCGCTGGAGTGCCTCTACGTCGAGTTCGGTCACGGCTCCAGGTCTACCACTGCCGCCCCCTGGACTCCTCGGGCGCATCCGGCGTCCGTGACGGTGCCGGCGAGACGGATGTGGCCGCGTCGGCACATCTCGGCGGCCAGTGCGGCCAGTTCGCCGGCCTGGCGCCGGTCGAGGCCCCGGTCGAATCCGTCGGTGAGGACGGTGAGGGTCTGCATGGCGGACGGGATCTCGGCGACGGTGTCGACGGCGAGTACTCCGGGGCCGGTGAGCAGGACCAGGGCGAGCGCGAGGTAGCGCAGTTCGCCTTCGCCCAGGCGGGCCACGGGCGTGGGTGTCCGTTCGCCGCGGCCCACCACGGCCCGTAACGTCCCGTCGGCCAGTTCTTCGGCGGCGAGCGCGGTGACCGGGCCGGCGCAGCCCGCGCGGGCCGCGGTGACCAGCCGGGCATGCCGGATGGTGCACTCCTCGGCGGTGCGGGAGAGGATCTCGGCGAGGTTGTCGCAGCCGCGCCGCAGCCGTCCCTGGCCGGGCAGGACGGGTTCGCGCATGCGCTGCGGCTGGGGGTCGCAGGCGAACACGGACCGCAGGGCGACGACCACTTGCTCGGCGGCGGCGAGGACCCGCAGCTGCCCCTCGGTCTTCCCGGCGACGCGCAGTGGCAGCAGGGCGGTGCCGAGCCGGTCGTCGGGGAGCGGGGCGCGGGTGACCGGGACGGCGCCGGCGGTGTGCCAGGCGGCCTGCACGGTGGAGCGGCCGGGGTCGCGCAGGGCGGTGGACAGGAGGGTGTCGCCGTCACTGGTCAAACGTTCGCCGACGACGCGGAGTTCCGGCTCGGCCTGGACGGCGAGGTCGAGCCGGACGGGTCCGGCGGGCCCGTCGACGGTGCAGCCGATGCGGAACCCGCGTCTGCCTTGGGCGTCCGCCTCGGCGCGTTCCGGTACGCACCCGGCGGGGTCGGGGAACGCCGAGGCGAGGGTGGCGCCGGAGCCGAGCCGGGCCAGTGCCTCGTACGCCTGGAGGACACTGGACTTGCCGCTGCCGCTCGGTCCCGCCAGGAAGGTGAGCGGGCCGAGCGGGAAGACCGCGCCGCGGTGCGACTTGAAGGCGGAGAGCCGCAGTTCGGTGACGGTGGGCCGGTCGCAGGTTCCGTTCATGGAACGGACCGTACGAGGGCGAAACGTGACGAACCGTTACGCCTCGATCGCCTTCCTACGAACGAGGGACGGCTCCGCCCTGGGGGATGGCCTTACACAACGTTCTCCCGCACGGGAACGGCCCTACGCATGGGGCACGACGGCCTCGGCGATGCCCTCCACCTCCGTGCCGGCGGGGGCGAGGAGGAAGACGTTGCGGTCGACCCGGTGCATTCCGCTGCCCAGGCCGAAGACCACTCCGCTGCTGAAGTCGAGTATGCGCTTGGCGACTTCGGTGTCCGCGCCCGTCAGATCGAGCAGGACCGGGGTCTGCGCCATCATGTATTCGGCGACCTCGCGCGCGTCCGCGAAGACCTGGACGCGCAGGACCACGAAGCGGCGCTGTGCGACGGCCGCGTACTCGTTGGGGATGGTGAGGTGGTCGACGCGCGACGGCCACTCATTGCGACTGCGCAGCGGAACGACCTGGGCGAGCCCCTCCCACTGTTCATCGGTGACGTCGTACCTGCTCACCGGACCACCTCGCCCATGTGCTGTATCTGCATCCGGCCATGATGACGCCGCTCACCCGTTCAGCCCAACTCCGACACGGCTCTGAGCTGTGAAGTTGTCCGCACTGAGGCGTACTAACGTGCGGTACGGGAGTCCACCGCGTCGGCGACCAGGGCGAAGAACCGGGCGTGGGCCCGGGCGCTGCACGGCGTCTCCGGGTTCCACGGCAGCACGCGCGCGCGGTCCTCGATCGTCCTCCAGTGCGCGTCGGCGCGCAGCTGCTCGACGGGGGTGGCGTTCACCCGTACGTCGGACAGGACGATCTCGGCGGGCAGGGCGGCCGCTTCCTCCCAGGTGAGCGTGGTCCAGTTCGCCCCGGTTCCGGCGGGCGGCTCCACCAGGTGGACACCGTGCTCGGCCAGGGCGCGCAGCTCCGGCCAGGCTCCCGGGCGCGCCACGTGGACCTGGTCGGTCCCGGCGGGCGAGAGGGCGAGTACGCGGGGCGCCACGGGCGGGTCCGTCTCCGCGTACGCGCGCGTGGCGGCCGTCACGGTGCGCAGACGGCGCTGCGCCGCGTCGAGGAGGCGGGCGGCGTCCTCGTGGTGGCGGTCGCCGCCGAGGGCGCGGGCGAGGTCCGTGAAGCGGTCCCTGATCTCGGCCAGGGAGCGCGAGTGCCCGATGTCGATGACGACCACCGGAACGTGTTCCTCCAGGTGTTTGGCCGTCTCGGGGGCGAGGCCGTAGACCTGGCCGCCGCCGTAGCTGACGGCCACCACGAGGTCGGGCGTGCCCTGGAGCAGCACGTCGAGGTCGAGGGCGGCGCCCGCGCCCAGGTAGCGCAGGCGGTCCAAGGGCAGCCCGCCGGCCTTGGCGCGGTCGGGTGCGGCCCCGTCGTGGAAGGAGCCGAAGACGGCTCCGGGGCCGACTCCGTGGTCCCAGAGTGTGGCTCCGGCCTGGATGTAGGCGGTCACCCTGGTGGGCACCCCGCTCGCCGTGGCCACCTGCCCGCGGTCGTCCGAGAACTGCCAGACCGGCTTGTCCATGAGGTCACACGCCCCCTGTAGGTCGCTGTGCGCGCCAGCGCCGGGTCACGCTACGCCCGAGTCGTCCCGCCCCGCCAGGATCCGTACCCGATTACCTGCCCGCCGTCCCGGCGCGTCACCCCTTTCGGCGCTCCGGTCGTCCGCGCCCCGGCGCGTGGAAGCGCTCGACGCGCGGGGTCGGGGGCGGCTGGCTAGCGTGGCAAGCCGGACCGTCTGTCACACAGGAGAGAGCACAGTCATGGCCGCAGAACCAGAGGGCACTCCGTGCTGGGCCGATGCGATGTTCACCGATGTCGAGGGAGCGAAGAGCTTCTACGGTGACGTGCTGGGCTGGACGTTCGGGGAGGCGTCGTCGGAGTACGGCAACTACACGCAGGCGTACGCGAACGGCAAGGCGGTGGCGGCCGTCGTGCCGCCGATGCCGGGGCAGGAGGGCCAGTCGGCGTGGTGTCTCTACCTCGCGTCGCCCGATGTCGCCGCCACCGCGAAGAAGATCAAGGACAACGGCGGCGAGGTGCTGATGGAGCCGATGCAGGTCGGCGACTTCGGGTCGATGGCGATCGCCCGCGAGCCCAGCGGCGCCGTCTTCGGCGTGTGGCAGGCGGGCAGTCACGAGGGCTTCGAGGCCAAGGGCGTGCATGGCGCGTTCTGCTGGGCCGAGTTCTTCACCCGCGACCCGGCGAAGGTCGACGCGTTCCTGCCCGCGGTGTTTCCGTACGGCACGAAGCAGATGCAGGACGACGCGGTCGACTTCCGGGTCTTCAGCGTGGGTGACGAGATGGTGATGGGGCGCATGAGGATGACGGAGGAGTTCCCGCCCGAGGTCCCCTCGTACGTGAATGTGTACTTCGCGGTCGACAACTGCGACGACGCGGTGGCGAAGGCGACCAAGCGGGGCGGGGTGCTGCGGTTCGGGCCGATGGACACGCCCTTCGGGCGCTTTGCGGCGCTCAGCGACCCGCAGGGCGCGACGTTCTCGGTGATCGACCTGCAGACGACACAGGGCGAGATGCCGCAGATGGCCGATGTGTAGCGAGCCCCGTCTGCCTCGGCGGGTCCCGGGGTGTTCGGGCACGCGCGCGTGCCCGAACACCCCGGCCGTGTCAAGCCCCCTGCTGCACCTGCGTCCTGACCGTACGGGCGGCCTCGACCAGGTTCTCCAGGGACTGCTTCGTCTCGGTCCAGCCGCGGGTCTTCAATCCGCAGTCCGGGTTGACCCAGAGCCGTTCCGGCGCGATGGCCGCGAGCCCCTTGCGCAGCAGTGCGGCCGCCTCCTCGGCGCTCGGTACGCGCGGCGAGTGGATGTCGTAGACACCGGGTCCCACCTCGCGCGGATAGCCCGCGGCGGCGAGCTCGTCGGCCACCTGCATGTGTGAGCGGGCCGCCTCCAGGCTGATGACGTCGGCGTCGAGGTCGTCGATGGCCTGGAGGATGTCGCCGAACTCGGCGTAGCACATGTGGGTGTGGATCTGGGTGTCGGGACGTACGCCGCCGGTGGTCAGGCGGAACGATTCCGTGGCCCAGTCCAGATAGGCGGCGCGGTCCGCGGCGCGCAGTGGCAGCGTCTCGCGCAGGGCCGGCTCGTCGACCTGGATGACCGAGGTCCCGGCCGCCTCCAGGTCCTCGACCTCGTCGCGCAGGGCGAGCGCCACCTGGCGTGCGGTCTCGGCGAGCGGCTGGTCGTCGCGGACGAACGACCAGGCCAGCATGGTGACCGGCCCGGTGAGCATGCCCTTGACGGGGCGGTCGGTGAGCGACTGGGCGTACGTCGTCCAGCGCACCGTCATCGGCCGCGGCCGGGAGATGTCGCCGGCCAGGACCGGCGGGCGGACATAGCGCGTGCCGTACGACTGGACCCAGCCGTGCCGGGTGGCGAGGTAGCCGGTCAGCTGCTCGGCGAAGTACTGCACCATGTCGTTGCGTTCGGCCTCGCCGTGGACCAGGACGTCGATGCCCGCCTTCTCCTGGAAGGCGACGACCTCGCGGATCTCGGCCTTGATGCGCTCCTCGTACCCTGCGGTGTCGACGCGTCCGGCGCGCAGGTCGGCACGGGCGGTGCGCACCTCGGTGGTCTGCGGGAACGAGCCGATGGTGGTCGTGGGCAGCAGCGGCAGTCGCAGCCGGGCGCGCTGGGCCGGGGCGCGTTCGCCGTACGGCTGGGAGCGGCGGCCGTCCGCCTCGGTGACCGTCGACGTACGCGCGCGTACCGCCGGGTCGTGGGTGAGCGCGGATCCGGCGCGCGAGGCCAGGTCGGCGCGGTTGGCGGCGAGTTCGGCGGCGATGGCGCCGGTGCCGCCGGCGAGGCCGCGGGCCAGCGTCACCGTCTCGGCGGTCTTCTGGTGGGCGAAGGCGAGCCAGCGGGCGATCTGCGGGTCGATGTCGCGTTCGGCCGTCGCGTCGAGCGGGACGTGCAGCAGCGAGCAGGACGGTGCCACGTCGACAGTGCCCGCGAGGCCGAGGAGCGTGCCGAGGGTGGCGAGGGACTTCTCGTAGTCGTTGATCCAGATGTTGCGGCCGTCGACGACGCCCGCGACCAGCCGCTTGTCAGGCAGTCCGCCGACGGCCGCGAGGGCGTCGAGGTTGGCGGCGGCCGGTCCTGTGAAGTCCAGGGCGAGGCCGTCCACGGGCGCCTTGGCGAGAACGGGCAGGGCCTTGCCGAGCTGGTCGAAGTAGGAGGCGACCAGCAGCTTGGGGCGGTCGGTGAGGCTGCCGAGCGCCCGGTGGGCGAGGGCGGCGGCGTCCAGTTCGGCGGGGGTGCGGTCCTGGACGAGGGCGGGCTCGTCGAGCTGCACCCACTGTGCGCCGGCCGCCCGCAGATCGGCGAGCACCTCGGCGTACACGGGCAGCAGCCGCTCCAGCAGGGCCAGTGGCTCGAAGGCGGCGTCGACGCCGGGCGCGGGCTTGGCCAGGAGGAGGTAGGTGACCGGGCCGACCAGGACGGGCCGGGCCGTGAGGCCGAGCGCCAGCGCCTCGGCGAGCTCGGCGACCTGCTTGCCGGAGTCGGCGGTGAAGACGGTGTCCGGGCCGAGCTCGGGGACCAGGTAGTGGTAGTTGGTGTCGAACCACTTGGTCATCTCCAGCGGCGCCACGTCCTGGGTGCCGCGGGCCATGGCAAAGTAGCCGTCCAGCGTGTCGCTCTCGACGGCGGTGCGGTGCCGGTCGGGGATCGCACCCACCATCACGCTGGTGTCGAGGACGTGGTCGTAGTACGAGAAGTCGCCGGTGGGGACTTCGTCGACGCCCGCGTCGGCGAGCCGGCGCCAGTTGGCGCGGCGCAGGTCGCGGGCGGTGTCACGGAGGGCGTCGGCACTGACGCGGCCCTTCCAGTAGCCCTCGACGGCCTTCTTGAGTTCCCGGTCGGGGCCCTGGCGGGGGTAGCCGTACACAGTGGCTCGTGCTGCCGCGGCTGCGGACTTGCTGGTCACGAAACTCTCCTTCGCGAGAATGTCCCGAAAACAACCCTGGTACGGGTCGTGGGTGCGAAGGGAGACGGACAGGGCGGCCCGCGCGGAGCGGTGCCCGCGCTCGAACCACCTCTTGTCTCGCCGACCCGCCCACGAGGTCACCAAGGTCTCCGCACGCGGTCGGTCGCGCACGGGCAACGGGCAGGTCTTCGGACTCGCGGGCACGCCTGCCGGTTTCCCGGCGGACACCTAGTGGCCGTCGCTTCCCAGACCCGGCCGGGCCCAGTGCGTATGACGGCGGTCGTTCCCGCTCACCGCTGCGGGGCAGTCCCGGATTCCCACCGGGTTCCCTCTTACGACGCCTCCCGCCTGGCGGACGGGGCGAACCAGCTGCGAGCGCCACCCTACAGAGTCGGGGGTCGACAGGCCCCCTCACATCGGGCCCGCACACCTCGTGATGTCCGACATCGGAGGCGTGCCGCAGTCGCACACAGGTGCTCACAGCATCGCGGGGCGATTAGTGTGGCCGACGTAACCACTCGTGATCGCCGCACGTGACATCGAAGTAACGGGCATTTCGTACGGTCGGAGCCCAAGGTATCCCGGCCGAGACGAGAGGGGACACCCGTTGACCGCACAGGGCACGCGGGCCGCCACCGAAAAGGTGCGCACGGTCTGCTCGTACTGCGGTGTGGGCTGCGGGATGGTCCTCGACATCACCGTGGGGCCGGACGGCCGGCGCACGGTACTCAAGGCCTCCGGCGACAAGGCGCACCCCGCGAACTCCGGACGGCTGTGCACCAAGGGGGCGACGACGGCCGACATGCTGGCCGCTCCCGGACGCCTGGCCACCGCGCTGGTACGGGGTGAGCGGGGGGCCGAGCCGGTGCCCGCCGGGGTCGACGCGATGATCGCCGAGACGGCGGGCAGGCTGCGGGCGATCGTCGACGAGCACGGGCCGGACGCCGTCGCGCTGTATGTGTCCGGCCAGATGAGCCTGGAGGCGCAGTATCTGGCCAACAAGCTGACCAAGGGGTTCATCGGCACCAACCAGATCGAGTCCAACTCCCGGCTGTGCATGGCCAGTGCGGGCAGCGGCTACAAGTTGTCGCTCGGCGCGGACGGGCCGCCCGGCTCGTACCAGGACTTCGAGAAGGCGGACGTCTTCCTGGTCATCGGCTCCAACATGGCCGACTGCCATCCCATCCTCTTTCTGAGGATGATGGAGCGCGTCAAGGCCGGGGCGAAGCTGATCGTCGTCGACCCGCGCCGCACCGCGACCGCCGCCAAGGCCGACCTCTTCCTACAGATCAAGCCGGGCGCGGATCTCGCGCTGCTCAACGGGCTGCTGCACCTGCTCCAGGAGAACGGGCACACGGACCCCGCCTTCATCGCCGAGCACACCGAGGGCTGGGAGGCGATGGGGGAGTTCCTGGCCGACTACCCGCCCGCCTCCGTCGCCGAGATCACCGGGATTCCCGAGGAGGACATCCGCACGGCGGCGCGGTGGATCGGCACGGCCGGGGAGTGGATGAGCTGCTGGACCATGGGGCTCAACCAGTCCACGCACGGCACCTGGAACACCAACGCCCTGGTCAACCTGCATCTGGCGACCGGCGCGATATGCCGCCCCGGCAGCGGCCCGTTCTCCCTCACCGGCCAGCCGAACGCCATGGGCGGCCGCGAGATGGGCTACATGGGCCCCGGGCTGCCCGGCCAGCGCTCGGTGCTCGTCGACGAGGAGCGGGCCTTCACCGAGGAGCTGTGGGGGCTGCGGCCCGGCACGCTGCGCACCGACGGGGCTGGGCTCGGCACCGTCGAGATGTTCCGGCGGATGGCCGACGGCGACATCAAAGCGTGCTGGGTGATCTGCACCAACCCGGTCGCCTCGGTCGCCAACCGCCGCACCGTCGCCGAGGGCCTGCGGGCGGCCGAGTTCGTCGTCGTCCAGGACGTGTTCGCCGAGACCGAGACCACCGCGTACGCGGACGTGGTGCTGCCCGGCGCCCTGTGGACGGAGGCCGAGGGCGTCCTCGTCAACAGCGAGCGCAACCTCACCCTCGCCCGGCAGGCCGTCGACGCGCCCGGCGAGGCGCTGCCCGACTGGCAGATCATCGCGCGCGTGGCGTGCGCGATGGGGTACGAGGAGGCGTTCACCTACGCCGGTCCCGAAGAGGTCTTCGAGGAGATCAAGCGCGCCTGGAACCCGAAGACCGGCTACGACCTGCGCGGGGTCACCTACGAGCGGCTGCGCGCCACGCCGGTGCAGTGGCCTGCCCCTACCGCCGAGGGGCCCGACCGCAACCCGATCCGGTACGTGGCCGAGGACGGCGGCGGTCCGGTGTTCCCGACGGCGAGCGGACGGGCCGTATTCCACGCACGCCCGCACCTCCCGGCCGCCGAGATGCCCGACGACGACTTCCCGTTCGTACTCAACACCGGGCGGCTGCAGCACCAGTGGCACACGCTCACCAAGACGGGGAAGGTGGCCAAGCTCAACAAGCTCAACCCGGCGCCGTTCGTGGAGGTGCACCCGCAGGACGCCGAACGCCTCGGCATCGCCGAGGGCGACGGGGTGGAGATCGCCTCCCGGCGCGGACGCGCGGTGCTGCCCGCCGTGGTGACCGACCGGGTGCGGCCGGGGTGCTGCTTCGCGCCCTTCCACTGGAACGACCTGTTCGGCGCGGATCTGAGCATCAACGCGGTGACCAGCGACGCGGTGGACCCGATCTCGCTGCAGCCCGAGTTCAAGGTGTGCGCGGTGTCGCTGACGAGGGTCACGGCCGAGGTGGCGCGGCCTGTCATGCCGGGGACGGGGGCGGGCGCGGGCGGTGGCCGGGGGACGGCGGGCGCGAACGGCTCGGCCGGGGTGGCGGCAGGTGCTTCCGGGGCAGCGGGAGTGGGCGGCGCTGTGGCGGTGGCGCCAGGCGCCTCCGGCACGGCGGGGGCGCTCGTCGCGGGTACCGCGCTCCTCGACGCCCCCGCGCCCCTCACATACGCCGTGCCCGCCCAGCGCACGGCCTCCGACTCGCCCCTTCTTGCGGGTCAAGGCGCCGCCCCCGCCGCCGTGTTCGGGCTCGGCGCACCCCCGCCGGTCCTCACCGAGCGGGAACGCCAGTACCTCGCCGGGTTCCTGGCCGGGCTGGAGTCGGGCGCGCCCGGCATCCCCGTACTGCCGCCGACGGCGCCGTTCAGCGAGGAGCACGCGCTGTGGGTGAACGGCGTGCTGGCCGGGATGTACTCGCGGGCGACCCCGCGGCCCGCCCCCGCACCCGTCACGCCGCCCTCGGCCCCCCGAGGCCGTGACGTGCTGGTGCTGTGGGCCTCGCAGACCGGCAACGCCGAGCAGCTCGCCGCGGCCGGCGCCGAACGGCTCGCCGGCGCCGGGCACCGGATCCGGCTCGTCTCCATGGACGACACCGCTCCGGACACGCTGCCCGCCGACGCCGAGGTGCTGCTGATCACCAGCACCACCGGAGACGGCGAAGCGCCCGACAACGGCGCCGCGTTCTGGGACGCCCTGGCCGATGACGAGGCCCCGCGCCTGGAAGGGCGCCGCTATGCGGTCCTGGCCTTCGGGGACTCGTCGTACGACGAATTCTGCGGGCACGGCCGACGCCTGGACCGGCGGCTGGCCGAGCTGGGTGCGGTACGGCTGCTCCCCCGCACCGACTGCGAACCGGACTTCGAGGACCGGGCACAGGAGTGGCTCGACGGGGTGCTGACCCGCCTGGACGAGCTGTCGGCCGCCGGAAACACGCCTCCCGACGCGCCCGCCGGTCTCCCCGGCGACACGGCCTTGGGCACCCCCGTCCAGCCCTCCCCCGGGACGCCCGGAAATTTCCCTGACGAAAATTTCCCTGACGAATTCGCGGCGGGAGGGGAACTCGCGTCGCACGGTGTCCGTTCATCGGGTACAGCAACATCCTCGGTCCCCAACACCGCAACTGTCCCTACGAGTTCCACGGCGGCCCGAACGTCAGCCGCCCCCGCCGCATCTCGCCCCACCACACCCCTCCCCAGCTCCCGGGCCGCCGCCGTCACGGCCCGACTGACGGGGAACTCGCTGCTCAGCCTCCCCGGTTCGAGCAAGGAGGTGCGGCGGTTCACCTTCGACACCCGCGCGAGCGAGACCCCGCTCACCTACGCGGCCGGGGACGCACTCGGCGTGCACCCGGTCAACTCACCGGACCTGGTGGCCGAGTGGCTGGCCGTCACCGGTCTGGACTCCACGGCCCCCGTCGAGATCGGCGGGGTCGGCGAAGTCCCGTTCGGTACGGCGCTGCACGAACACCTGGACATCACGCGGGTCGGCCCCGACCTGCTCAAGTTCGTCGCCGAGCGGACCCATGACCGCCGCCTGAAGCACTTGCTGCGACCCGACAACAAGTGGCAGCTGGCACAGTGGTCCTGGGGCCGTCAGGCGGTGGACGTGGTGGCCGAACACGGGGTGCGCGCGAGCGCGCCCGAGTGGGCGGGCGTCTTGCGCGGCCTGCGGCCACGGCTGTACTCGATTTCGTCCAGCCCGCTGACCGACCCGCACGAGGTGTCCGTAACGGTCTCGGTCGTCCGGTACGAGAACCGCCTCGGCCACGGGCGCGCGGGCGTGTGCTCGGCTCTGCTCGCAGACTCGCCGCCGGACGCGCCGCTTCCGGTGTACGTGCAGCGCACCCGGCACTTCCGGCCGCCCGCCGACCCGGGGACGCCGATGGTGATGGTCGGCCCCGGCACCGGGGTCGCCCCGTTCATCGGCTTCCTCTACGAACGCCGCGCCCTGGGCCATCACGCCCCGAACTGGCTGTTCTTCGGCGAGCAGCACCGTGCCACCGACTTCTACTACGAGGACGAACTGACCAAACTGAGCGCGGAGGGCACCCTCGCACGCCTGGACACGGCGTTCTCCCGCGACCAGCGCGCCAAGGTGTACGTACAGGACCGTATGCGCGAGCACGGCCCGCTGCTGTGGTCCTGGCTCCAGGACGGGGCGCACTTCTATGTGTGCGGCGACGCCTCCCGTATGGCCAAGGACGTCGACCGGGCGCTGCGCGACATCGCGATAGCGCACGGCGGGCTCGACGAGGAGTCGGCGGCGGCGTATCTGAAGCGGATGACGGCGGGGAAACGCTATGTCCGCGATGTCTACTGAGCAGCCGCCGTTCCTCTGTGAGTGACCGCCGTTCCCCTGGTCGGACATGCCGGGGAAAGTCACCGACCCAGATGCCGGTGATCGCGCTGCCTTAGCACGCCCCGCAGCGGTCGGGCGGGACCACCAATTCACGTCCGGCCGGCTGGCCGGCGGTCGCCGTCGCCGTCACCCTCGACCCAGTGAAGCCTGTACGGGCGGCCGGACGCGACCGACGCCCCACGCAGAAACATCCCAGCAGCGCGACCGGTATCTGGAGGACCAACCAAGAACCATTCCCCGTCACTGACCTGGCATTTACGATGGCTCGACCCACACTCACCTAGTGATTGTGAGAAGCCGGGCCACTGCCCGCCCGGCAGCCGCGCAAGGAGCCAGAGCATGCACGTCGGACACCTCCTCCAGCTCGACAGCTTGGACCTCACCCTCCTCTGGGGCGAGGAATCGCTCCTCGGCCGCGAGATGAGCGGCGTGACCACGACCGACCTGGAGGACCCGGCGCGCTTCCTCCAGGAGGGCGAGGTCGTGCTGAGCGGCCTGGTGTGGTGGAACCCGGGCGACGCCCGGGCCAAGACCGACAAATTCGTCTCGGCACTGCGTACGTCGGGGGCGACCGCGCTCCTGGCGGGCGAGGAGACCCACGGCACGGTCCCCGACGAGCTGATCGACTCCTGCCGCGCACACCGGGTGCCGCTGCTCGCCGTGCCCGCGCGGACGAGTTTCCGCGCGATCACCGAGGCGGTGTACCTGCGGCAGTGGGGCGACCTCAGCCGCCTGCCGGCACCGCACTACGCGCTGCCCGAGAATGTACGCGCCGAGCTCAGCCGACTCCTGGACCGAGGCGCGGACCCCGGCGAGCTCCTTGACCGCGCACTCGCCCCGCTCGGCGGCCCGCCCTGCTACCTGCTGACCAGCAGCGGCCGTACGGTGGCCCGTACCCCTTCGGCGCCCGCGCTGCCCGCCGACCGCGCCGCGCTGAACATGCGCGCCGCGGCGGGTACGACGCTGCGGATCCAGACGGAGAGCGGCCCGCGCGGCCCGTACGGCTCATCCGGCCCCTACCCGCCCTACGGTTCACACAGCCCGTACGACGTCTGGCATCTGCACCTGCCGGGCACGGCGGAGGTCCCGTCGCGCGTGCTGCACGAGATAGCCGAGGTCCTCGCCCAGACCCGGCACGACCATGACCGCCGCCGGGCGACGGAACGGCAGACGGCGGACGAGCTGGTCGCGGCGGTGGGGGCGGGCGCGGCCGGAGCGGCGGGCATCGGTCCGGACGCCAAGGCAGTGGAGGGCGCGCTGCGTGCGTGCGGGCTGCGGGCCGAGGGCCCGTACCGGGTCCTGGTCTCAACGCTCGGCGGCACGGAGGGGCAGACGGGCGCCGTCGACGCGCTGACGGAGGCGCTGAACCACGTGGCTCCGGCGACGTTCGTCGTGGGCACGGGCAGGGCAGAGGAGGGCGAGGCGGTGGCGATCGTCCAAGAACAGGAGCAGGAAGACGCCTGGCACCAACTCGGGGAAATATGGCCCCTATTGGCGGACTGCAGGCCAAAGGCGACCCCGCTCCACGCCGGAGTGAGCGCGCCCGCCGCCGCGGCCGGGCTCGGCGCCGCTCTCGGGCAGGCGCGGTACGCGCTCGCGGCGGCCCGGACCACGTCGCCGGGCGCCGCCCGGGTGACGGCGGTCGAGGACCTGTCGACGCTGGAGTCACTGCTCGCGGGCGTACCGGCGGATGTGCGAGCCGCGTACTGCGCGCGCACGCTCGGCCCGCTGCTGCGAGCCGACAGTGCGTCACACGCCATGCTCCTGGAGACACTTGAGGTCTTCCTGGCGCACAACTGCTCGTGGGCACGGACGGCCGAGGCGCTGCATCTGCATGTGAACACGGTCCACTACCGCATCGAACGCGTGGAGGTCCTCACCGGCAGAGACCTGTCCCGCCTCGACCACAAACTGGACCTACGGGCGGCACTGCTGTGTCGCTGAGCAAGCCGTTCTCCTGCTCACGACTCACCCCAGGTCGACATGGACATGAGTCGACTTGACCCGGGCGGTGACGGTCACCCCGACGTCGATGCCGAGCTCCTCGACGGACTCGCGCGTCACCAGCGAGACCACCCGGTGCGGCCCGCACTGGATGTCCACCTGCGCGGCCACGTCGTCGGCCGCCACGGCCGTCACGATCCCCACGAAGGAGTTCCGCACCGAGGTGGCCACCCCGCCGGGAACCTCGTACGACCCGACGGCACGCTCCTGCGCGAACGCGGCGAGCCCGACCCCGTCGATCACCCGGTTGCCCGTACCGTCCCGCTCCCTCCGCAGCCGCCCGGCATCGGCCCACCGCCGGACGGTCTCGAAACTCACGCCGAGCAGCCCCGCTGCCTGGCCAATGCTGTACGTCGGCACGACAGCACCCTAGGCCCGAGGACGGCGGGCGAGGGCGGCGGGAACGGTCGGCGACTCACCCGATGGACTTACTAGGACGTCCAACTATATGTTCGGGGAGATCGTCTCAAAGATCCGCAAGGATCTGCCCGGATCCGAAAGGAACCGCCAGCCCATGGGCCCCAGCAGCACCGCCGCACTCCCCGACGCCGCCCCCGACGCCGAGGACGTCCTGCTGACGCGCCATGGCCGCGCCGCCCACCTCACCCTCAACCGGCCGAGGGCGCTGAACGCGCTGACCCACGCCATGGTCCGCCGGATCGACGAGGCGCTGACGGCGTGGGAGCACGACCCGTCCGTGGAGACGGTCGTCCTCACCGGCGCCGGTGAGCGCGGGCTCTGCGCGGGCGGCGACATCCGCGCGATCCACGAGGACGCCCGCTCGGGCGGCACGGCCTCGGCGGACTTCTGGCGGGACGAGTACCGTCTCAATGCCCGCATCGCGCGCTGGTCCAAGCCGTACGTGGCCGTGATGGACGGCATCGTGATGGGCGGCGGGGTCGGAATCTCGGCCCACGGCAACGTACGGATCGTCACCGAGCGCTCCCGGGTCGCCATGCCCGAGACGGGCATCGGCTTCGTCCCGGACGTGGGCGGTACGTATCTGCTCAGCCGAGCGCCCGGCGAACTGGGCACCCACCTGGCCCTCACGGGCACACCGGTGGGCGCGGCGGACGCGATCCTGTGCGGCTTGGCGGACCACTACGTCCCGTCGCTCCAACTCCCGGCGCTGATAGCCGAGTTGACGATGTCACCGGTACGAGACGCACTCACCCACCACACCCACCAGCCTCCCCCGCCAGGCGAACTCGCCGCCCACCGCGAGTGGATCGACCACTGCTACGCGGCGGACACGGTGGAGCAGATCGTGGACCGCCTTCTGACCTCCGGCATCCAGGAGGCGAAGGAAGCAGCCGAGACCATCCTGACGAAGTCCCCCACGTCCCTCAAGGTCACCCTGAAGGCGATGCGCCGGGCCCGCGAACTCCCCACCCTGGAGGAAGTCCTGACCCAGGAGTACCGCATCTCCTGCGCGGCCCTGACCTCCCCGGACCTGGTCGAGGGGATCCGGGCCCAGGTGATCGACAAGGACCGGGAGCCTCGGTGGGCGCCGGGGACGCTCGGGGAAGTTGAGGACGGGGTGGTGGAGAGGTTCTTCGAGACCGGCGGCGGGCAGGAACTCGGGTTCCCGGAAAGCGCTGCGCGAGCCTGAAGCCCTCGCACAGGAGGACCTGGGCCCCTTGGGCCACACCCTCCAGCCCCTTCAGTAGCGGTCGCCCGTTGCCGCACGTCCCGCCGAGGCCACCCATGAGGCGCAGCACCGCGTCGATGCTCCTGCACGCCCCCGCTGCTCGGTGAACTCCCGCGCCGCCTTGACCATGCGCCAGGGCGTGAACCCGGACAGAACTAAGCCGTGCCTGCGCCAAACGTGCGTCATGCGCGTCACGTGCGTCGAACATGCCTCACGACATCGCCCGTAACGCCCACAACCCGCAGGCCCCGAACCCGCAGCTCAGCCCTCGTCCCGCACCGGCTCCAGAATCGCCACGCACTCCACATGATGCGTCATCGGAAAGATGTGAATCAAAAACATGTGGAAGAAAATCGCAGGTCAGCGGCGCATCAGGGATGCAAATCTGCCTCGCGGGCAACGTGCATTGCGTGCGCCATGGGCATTACGTGCGATCTCTTGACGCACGGTCCGACCCAGGAGGTCGCCGTATAGCATTAGAAATGCCATACTCACGTCATGGCTGACGACGACACCGACTTCTTCCCCGGCGATGGCCCCAGCAGCGGCATCTCCGTCTCCCTCACCGCCGGCACCCTGCAGGCAATTCGCGAGCGAGTAGGCAAGCGTGGCGTATCCGCGTACCTAGAGAAGGCCGCCCAACGCCAGATCGAGCGCGACAACCTGGACGAGTTGATCGCCGCCTTCGACCAGGCCAACGGTCCGGCCGATCCGGAGGCCGTGGCCGCCAAGCGAGCCAAGCTCACCGGAACCACTCCCACTTCCGGTACCGGGGCTGCTGCGTGAGCGGCGCCCTCGTCCTCGACAGTGAGGGCCTGGCCAAGGCCGTTCAACGCGACCGCGAGGTCCACGAGTGGCTCACCGCCGCCCGTGACGCCGACCTGCCGGTGGTCACCTCCGCCGCAGTGTTGGTCGAGGTGATCCACCCTCGAATCAATGACGCGGCGCTGAGATGGACGCTGTCCCGAATGCGCGTAGAGCCGGTCACCCAGGCCATCGCCCAGTCCGCCGCCACCCTGCTACGCACGGCCGGGCTGCACGGCCACAAGTACGCCATCGACGCCATGCTCTGCGCGACGGCGCTCACCCACCGTGGACGCGTCACGATCCTGACCTCAGACGTCGAGGACATCGCCATGCTCACTGCCAACCACCCGCAGATCGCGACCGAGAAGGTCTAGCTCCGCCAGAGCAAGCATCAGCGCCGAACCTCGCTGACGGTACCCGCCGCCCGCAATGCCGGCTCTCACGGAATGGAGTTGGACCAGGGCCCCCTACAGGCTCGTCGGGGGACGGCACTCGGCCTCACCCTGGCCCAGGATCGCCACCCGGACTCGGCACCTTGGGCTGGGAGGCACTCTCGACGAGAAGTGATGCTGTGCTTACCGTGAGTTGAAGAAGGCGTGGGGGTGTGCTGACCTCGGGGGGCGGGATGCAGCGCAAGGAGCGGTTTCGGAGCATCGTCAGCGAATTCGGTGCGACATGTAAGCAGGCGTTGCTGCACGGGCAGAAGGAAGCCGCCATCCGCCGAGCAGTCGAAACCCTTCTCATCGATGCAGCAGGGGTGTTGGGACTGCGAGCGGTCTTACATGCCGAGGTGGCCATTGCCACGCACCGGATACGCCCTGACCTGGCAGTGCGGATTGGAAAATCACCACGCAACATCGTCGGCTACGTCGAGCTGAAAAGCCCCGACAAGAGCACGATCCATCCTGGCGGCCTGAACCAGCGCGACCACCGCCAATGGGAAGGCATGGCGAAACTGCCCAACCTGATCTACACGAACGGCCAGACGTGGATCATGTACCGCTCGGGTCGGCAGTACGGCGACGCCATCCACTTCGAAGGTGATCTACACAGCGCCGGCTCCCGCCTACGGCTTCCGGTCGCCAGCGAGACCGCCTTCGAGGCGATGCTTGTCGCATTCTTCGGCTGGCAGCCCCACCCACTGACGTCAATGCGAGAAGTGGTCTCCCAAATCGCCCCGCTATGCACGCTCCTGCGTGATGCTGTTCACGATCGCCTCGATGCCGAAGCGGGCCTGCCACGCCACCAGCGCCCGTTCACTGACCTGGCCTCCACACTTGAAGTTGATCTCTTCCCGACCACGGATGACCGGGACAAGCGCGCGACCTTTGCCGACCGCTACGCACAGTCCGTCACCTTCGCCCTCCTGCTAGCCGGTTCCGACACCACAGGCGGCAGCGACAAGGCACTGGTCGGCATGAGCCTGCACGAGATAGGCCGACGACTCGGGGCCGAGCACTCCGTCATGGGCCGCGCCTTGCAGATCCTCACCGACCAGGTGGAGGGAGAATTCCGCGACAGCCTTGACATGCTCGTCCGCGTCATTGATGCCATCGACTGGAGAAGTGCCCTCACCGGCGAACCCGGCTTCCACATCCATCTCTACGAGCACTTCCTGCAGGAGTACGACGCCGAGTTGCGCAAGGACTCCGGCACCTACTACACCCCGGCCCCGCTGGTGACAGAGATGATCCGGCTGGTTGATGAGGTACTGGCAACCACTCTGGACTGCCCGGATGGCTTCGCCGACCCTGGTGTTTCCATCATCGACCCGTCGATGGGAACCGGCACCTTCCTCACCGGCATCATCGAACTCGTCGCCCGCAAACAGTCCGAGGGTGGCAACGAAGGCTTCCGCGCCGAATCCGTGCAAGAACTCGCAAGCCGACTGATCGGATTCGAAAAGCAGATGGGCGCCTTTGCCGTTGCTCAGATGCGCGTAGGGCAGATGCTCAAGCACCTCAATGCCCGAGTCCGGCTGCGTGACATGCGCCTGCACCTAGCCGACACTCTCGCTGATCCGTGGCGGCCCAGTGAACTCTTCGACCGCTACGGCGCCTTGTGGGGTCCTTTACGCGACGACGCCGAGGCAGCCAGCACTATCCAACGCAACGAACGCATCACCGTCGTCATCGGCAACCCTCCCCACCGCGAACAGGCAGAGGGCCAGGGCGGATGGATCGAGAAGGGCTCACCGGGCCGAGGCTCACCGCCCCTGGACGACTTCCGACTGCGCGGCGCAGCAGGCGTGTACGAGAACAAACTGAAAAGCCTCTGCACCTACTTCTGGCGCTGGGCCACCCACAAGGTCTTCGACCAGCACGACGATCACCGCCACGGCGTCGTCTGCTTCGTCAGCACCGGCGGCTTCATCCGCGGTGCCGGCTTCCAGGGGATGCGTTCCTACCTTCGGCGTACCTGCACCGAGGGCTGGATCGTCGACCTCACACCCGAGACCAAAAGACCCCCGCTCAACAGCCGCTTCTTCCCTGGAGTACAGCAGGAGTTGGCCATCGCCATCTTCGTCCGCCGACAAGGCGAGCGGCAAGAGGACATGGCCCCCATCCACTACGTAGCCGTCCATGGCACCCGACAGAGCAAAGAGAAGCAACTACACAACCTGCACATCGACGGTCCCGGCTGGCGCACTTCCCGGCCTGTCGAGCCCGTTCCTTTCACACCTGCTCCCCAAAGCGATTGGGACACCTTCCCCGCCCTCACCGAACTAATGCCTTGGTGTAAGCCTGGCATCAAGCCCAACCGGAACTGGGTCATCAGTCCGTCCAAATCCATCCTGCACATACGTTGGAACCGCCTCGTCCAAGAAGGCGACCCCGTAACGAAACAGGAACTGTTCAAAGAGACCCGAGACCGTACCCTGGACAAGGAAGCTCTCCAGATTCCCGGGCATCCCCACCCACCGACCTGCCTGCGCATAGAGCACGGCCCCTGCCCTACTCCGATACGCATTGCCCGTAGAGCCCTGGACCGCCAATGGCTCATACCCGACGGCCGCGTCATCGACTTCTCTCGCCCCGAGTTGTGGCAGGCCGACATCGACGGCCAAATCTTCGCAGTCGAGCAGCACACCCAACGACTACAGACCGGCCCAGCTCTGCTCTTCACCGCCCTCGTTCCGGACAACGACTACTTCAAGGGAAACGGCGGCCGCGTCCTGCCGCTCCTGCACGCCGACCGAACCCCCAACATCACACCAGGGCTCCTACCCCACCTCGCCAACTCATACGGCCTACTGCAAGTTCTCCCGAAGGACTTGCTCGCCTACATCGCTGCTGTCACTGCCCATCCAGCCTTCACCGAGCGCTACGCGGACGACCTCAACTCCCTCGGCGTACGCATCCCCCTGACCGCCGATCGCGGACTCTGGCACGAGGCAGCCAGCCTGGGACACCACATACTGTGGGCCTCGACATTTGGCTCACGCTGCATCGACCCCGCCGACGGTCGCCCGGCCGGCACATCGAACTGGTGGCGTCGTCTATGCCCCGAGATCACGTATGCCCGAGAAGTCGCGCCCGATAAGCTCCCTTCGGCCATCAGCTTTGACAGCGAAGGTCAGCGACTTGTCATCGAAGGCGGCATCTTCACTGGTGTCACTGCACGCATGCGCAACTACTCCACGGGCGGGCGCAACGTGCTCGACAGCTGGCTCGCCTACCGCAGCGACCGCGCCGCCGGCAAAGTAACCAGCGAACTGGACCGTGAACGTCCCGAGCGCTGGGAACCCGACTGGAGCCGGGAACTCGTCGAAGTCCTCGCCGTACTCAGGCATCTCACAGCCCTGGAACCTCAGCAGGCAGAACTCCTCGACCGCATTGCCTCTGCCCCCATGATCGACGTCGCTGAACTCACCCGGCGTCATATCCTCCCGGTACCTGAGCGTGCCCAGCGTGCCCAGCGCGCTCACACCGATCCTGATCATGCATTTCTGCCAGGCATGGACACAGTCGATGGTCAACCGCCAGGTCCTGTCGAGCCACTGTCCCTCCCGAAAGACCCCGCAGATATGACGCCGCCCACGTCGCACTCACCTGCACACCCCGTCCCGCGCGCTCGGCGGCATCGCGGCCCGACCTGACTGATGGTGCCCAGCCGAGGAACCCAGAACGAGGGGGCCTCTCGGCACGTCCCGAATTCCCTCGGGAGCAGTGGGCATTGTTCCCAGGGCAGCGCACCCGGGACCGCGGGAGAACCACATGAACCAGCTCCTCAACGACCGGCAGCAGGCGGTGCTCGACTGGGTGAGCCAAGGGTGTCCCGACGGAGTCTGGCCGGACAGTACGTACAAGGTCAGCGCTCAGGCCCTGCAAAGCCGAGGGCTCGTCAAAATCACCAAACACCGCGGGTATTGGAGCGCCCGTCTCACCGACAAAGGGCGGCGGCATCTCACCGAACGTGGCATCTGCCCTCTGGAGCCGAGTACTGAACCGCCTGCGCGGCCCGGCCGACGAGCGGCGCCATCACGGCCTAAGACAGCGCCGAAGGCCCGTACGAACTACGCGGACCAGCTCCTCGAAGAACTGGCCGCGAACGACGGCTGTCTCATCAAACCCCTCGAATCCGGCCCACACGCAGTGAATTGGACGTCACGAGTCAACGCCGCCCGCAAGTCCGGCAAGATCCCCCACACGCAGGAACTCCACGGATACCGCACCCACCGCGGCTACGAAATCAAACTCGTCGACATCCCCGCCTGGCGCCTCGCCGAACTCGCCCCGCTGCCCGTTCCGGTCAGACTCACCAAACCCCACTCCGTCGTGACCACCCTTCAAAAACTGCCGCAACCCATGGGTCTGACCAAACCCGTCCAAGGCCGAGCCTTGCGCATCATCCAGGCCCTCATCACCGCCTCCGAAACACAAGGCAATAAGGCAGCGCTCGGAACCACACAAGGCGCTCCCCCACCCCATCGGCGCCGCAGCGCACCACCGCACTTCACCATCACCACCCAAGGCGAAAGTATCGGATTCCTCGTCCTCCAAGAACAGGACCGCAGCGAACACGTCCCCACCGACAAGGAACTCGCCGACGCCAAGAAGTACTCATGGATGCGCATCGCCCGCTTCGACTACACCCCCTCAAACCGCCTGCGTTTCATTCTCCGTGGCGGCAACCCGCATCGCGCCAGCGAATGGGCTGACCTCCCCGACCGGCCACTGGAGGACCAACTCGCCGAAATCGCGCAGGAAGTCGACCTCCGCGGCGAGGCCGCCGAACGCAAACGCCGCGCAGACCAGCAAACCCGCGAGGAGCAGCAGCGGCGCTGGGAAGCCTCCATGCAGGAAGCACGCGCCGCATACGCCCACGCCTATCGCGTCAATCACCTCGGAGAACAGGCAGACGCCTGGCACCAGGCCAAGCGCCTGACCGATTACGTCACAGCAGTACGCGACCACGCCACATCACTGCCGCCTGGACAAGAAAGGACCGAGATCGAGGCGTGGCTAGCCTTCGCAGACGCTCACCTCCAGCACCTCACCGACTCCGCCTCAGCGCCGAAGTTGCCCAGCCCACCGAAGCCCAGCGGCGACGACCTCAAGCCCTTCCTCGGCCACTGGAGCCCCTACGGCCCCCGCTCCTACTGAGCCCCGAATCGGGCCACTACCCACGGATTTTCACCAAGAGACGGTAAAGACGTAACCCCGAAGACCCACACCCGACGCACCGCCACCTGCAAGAACAACAGCCTGACGCACCATCAGAACGTGCGTCAAACGTGCGTCAGAAGGGCCTCACGTGCGTCGAATATGCGTCAAGATATCGCCCGTAACGCCCACAACGCACATAATGCACACTCGGTGAAACCGCAGGTCAGGCGCCCTTTTCGGCAGGCTCAAGGATCGCGACGCACTCCACATGATGCGTCATAGGAAACAGATCAAACGCCCGAAGCGTCCGCACCCGATACCCCCCCTCCCGGAAATACCCCAGATCCCGCGCCAGCGCCGCCGGATCGCAAGCGACGTACGCGATGCGGCGCGCGCCCAAGCCCGACAGGTAGCGCACCGTCTGCTTGCCCGCGCCCGCGCGCGGCGGGTCGAGGACGATCAGGTCTGCCTCGGTGATCTTCGTGCGGGGCAGGACCTGCTCGACCTTGCCCTGTTCGACGCGGACGCGGGGGAAGTCGGCCAGGTTGTGGCGGGCGTCCTCCACCGCGCGCTTGCCCGACTCGATGCCCAGGACGGCGCCGGTCTCGCCGAGGCGCTCGGCGAGGGCGCCCGCGAAGATGCCGACACCGCAGTACAGGTCCAGCGCCATCTCGCCCTTGCGCGGCATCAGGCCCTGCATCACGGCCTTGACCAGGGTGTCCGCGGCCTGCGGGTGGACCTGCCAGAAGCCGCCCATGCCCACGCGGTAGGTGCGCTCGTCGGCGCGCTCGCGGACGAAGGCTCGGCCGTGGACGCGGTGGACGCCGCCGTCCTTCTCCTCCACCCGGAGGACCGAGACCGGCTTGTCGAGTTCGACCAGCGGGAGGCGGCCGCCGGTGCGCGGGGTCAGTACGACCTGGCGGTCGTGCGAGCCCGTCGCGGCGATCGCCTCGACCGACTCCATCTGCGGCCACTCGCGCTTCTCGATGCCGAGCTCGCTGACGCCGGGCGCCGCGATCATGCAGTGGTCGATCACCTGGACGTCGTGCGAGCGGTGCTTGCGCAGGCCGGCGTGGCCGTCCTCGTCGATGGCGTACTGGACGCGGGTGCGCCACGCCGGGACCTGGCCCGCGGGGAGCTTGTCGCCCTCGGCCGGCATGACCGTGCCGTCCCAGCCGGCCTCCTCGGGCGTCAGTCCGGCGAGCCGCTGCAGCTGCTCGGCGATGACCTCGCCCTTGAAGCGGCGCTGCGCGCCCGGCTTCGCGTGCTGCCAGTCGCAGCCCCCGCACTTGCCGGGGCCCGCGAACACGCACGGCGCCTCGACCCGGTCCTTGGACGGCGACAACACCTCGACCGCGTCCGCGCGCAGGTAGCGGGAGTCCTCCTCGCCCTCCGTCACGCGGGCCACGACCTTCTCACCCGGCAGCGCGTGCCTCACGAACAGCACCCGGCCCTGCTCCGTGCGGGCGATGCAGTGGCCACCGTGCGCCACGGGGCCGACCTCGACCTCGTACTCCTCCCCGACCAGCGAAGACGAAGGCTCAGACTCGTTCTGCATGTGGGGGTGACTCCAGAAGTGGTGAGGGAGGGGCTGCCGTCCGCATACGGACGGCAGCCCCCCAGTCTACGTCGGCGAGCGGACCGCTCAGCCCTACCCGCTCAGCCCTTCCCGCTAGGCTCCTTCGGGCGCTGCGGCGCCACCGGGCCCCGCCGCACCGAACCCGGCGCGTTCCAGTCCTGCCGCTTGCGGGCCCGCTTCTTGGCGGCCTCGGAGGACTGGAGCTGGTAGGGGACGGACGTCACCATCACGCCCGGCGTGAAGAGCAGGCGGCCCTTCAGGCGCAGTGCGCTCTGGTTGTGCAGCAGGTGCTCGTACCAGTGGCCCACCACGTACTCGGGGATGTAGACGCTGACCGCGTCGCGCGGGCTCTCGCGGCGCAGACCCTTGACGTACTCGATGACCGGGCGGGTGATCTCGCGGTACGGCGAGTCGATGATCTTCAGCGGTACGTCGATGCCGCGCCGCTCCCACTCGTCCTTGAGCGCCTTGGTCTCGGCCGCGTCGACGCTGACGCTGATCGCCTCCAGCTGGTTGGCGTGCAGCAGCTTGGCGTAGGCGAGGGCGCGCAGGGTCGGCTTGTGGAGCTTGGAGACCAGGACCACGGAGTGCACGCGCGAGGGGCGGACGTACTCGTCCGGGCGCTCCTCGGCCGCCGCGATCTCGTCGGCCACCTTGTCGTAGTGCTTGCGGATCGCGGTCATCGTTCCGTAGAAGATCACCATGCCCATCAGGGCGACCCAGGCACCGTGGGTGAACTTGGTGGCGAGGACGACGACCAGGACGAGCCCGGTGAAGAAGGCGCCGAAGGTGTTGATCGCGCGGGAGCGGACCATGCGGCGGCGCTTGGCCGGGTCCTGCTCGGTGGCGAGGTGCCGGTTCCAGTGCCGGACCATGCCGGTCTGGCTCAGGGTGAACGAGACGAAGACGCCGACGATGTAGAGCTGGATCAGCCGGGTCGAGTCCGCGCCGTATATCACCACGAGCAGGATCGCGGCCCCGGCCAGCAGCACGATGCCGTTGGAGAACGCGAGGCGGTCGCCGCGGGTGTGCAGCTGGCGCGGCAGATAGCGGTCCTGGGCGAGGATCGAGCCGAGCAGCGGGAAGCCGTTGTACGCGGTGTTGGCGGCCAGGAACAGGACCAGCGCGGTGGCCGCGGCCAGGATGATGAAGAGGAAGCTGCCCTTGCCGAAGACGGCCTCCGCGACCTGGGAGATCACCGGGTTCTGGACGTAGCCGTCGCCGACCGGGACGCCGTTGCTGAGCAGGTCGGTGGCGGGCTTCTCGGCCATCCGCACCTTGGTGGTCATGGCCAGCGCGATGATGCCGCAGAACATGGTGACCGCGAGGCCGCCCATCAGGGCGAGGGTGGTCGCCGCGTTCTTGGACTTGGGCTTGCGGAAGGCCGGGACGCCGTTGCTGATCGCCTCGACGCCGGTGAGCGCGGCACAGCCGGAGGAGAAGGCGCGCAGCAGCAGGAAGACGAGCGCGAAGCCCGCCAGGCCCTGGTGCTCGGCGTGGATCGTGTAGTCGGCCGTCGGGGCCTTCATCGTGTCGTCGAGGACCATGCCCTTGAAGGCGCCCCACGCGATCATGACGAAGACGCCGCCCACGAAGACGTACGTGGGGATGGCGAAGAGGTTGCCCGACTCCTTCACGCCGCGCAGGTTCATCAGCGTGAGCAGCACGATGACGACGACCGCGCAGAGCACCTTGTGCTCGACGACGAACGGGACGGCCGAGCCGAGGTTCTCGATGCCGGAGGCGATCGAGACGGCGACGGTCAGGACGTAGTCGACGAGGAGCGCGCTGGCGACGGTGAGTCCGGCCTTGGGCCCCAGGTTGGTGGTGGCAACCTCGTAGTCACCACCGCCGCTGGGGTAGGCGTGCACGTTCTGCCGGTACGAGGCGACCACGGTGAACATGAGCACCACGACCGCGACCGCGATCCAGGGGCTGAAGTGGTACGCCGACACACCCGCCACGGAGAGCACCAGGAGGACTTCTCCGGGCGCGTACGCAACGGACGAGAGCGGGTCGGACGCGAAGACGGGGAGCGCGATGCGCTTGGGGAGGAGCGTTTCTCCCAGCTTGTCGCTGCGCAGCGCCCGGCCGATCAGGATCCGTTTGGGCACGTCGGTCAGTTTGGACACAACAGAGAAGAGTAGGGGCTGCGGATTGACACGGCCCACCCGCCACCCCCCATCAGTACGAGAGAGCCGCCCACACGGC
Source organism: Streptomyces sp. NBC_00224 (assembly GCF_041435195.1). Lineage (NCBI taxonomy): Bacteria > Bacillati > Actinomycetota > Actinomycetes > Kitasatosporales > Streptomycetaceae > Streptomyces > Streptomyces sp. NBC_00224. Next base: position 6,764,640 of record NZ_CP108106.1, on the reverse strand, counting down.
CGTGACGACGACCGCGATCAGGTAGCAGCCGGTCGCCGCGGCCACCGTCCGCTCGCGGTTCTCGGCGCCGAGTGACGTACGGGACAGCAGCCACGCGAGAGCGGGCAGGACCAGGACCGCGTGCAGGCTCACGCCGTGCAGCGGCTTGAGCGGCGCGGTCGAGGCGTAGGCGTCGAGCTGGTGGCCGGTGCGGGTGAGCACCACGCCGCGGGCGATCATCGCGGCGCCGGAGGCGAGAGCGACCAGCAGGATCGCGAAGCCCGCCCGGACCGCGAGCGCCATCCCGGCCGGTCCGGACGGCGGGCGGCGGAACGCGGCGGCCGCGAACCACGTGAGGATCACCACGAGCAGGCCCCCGCCGACGGCCAGCGTCATCGAGACGGCCGAGTCGAACGGCGTCTCCATGTCGAGGTGCGAGGGCACTTTCCGCCATGCCTGGAGGGTGATCCCGGCCACTTCCAGGACGCTGTCGGCGGCCAGCAGGCCGAGCAGGGCCGTCCGGGTGCGCGGCCCGGTCCGTACGTACGAGGTCACCCAGGTCAGCGCGGCCAGGGTGAGGCCGAAGGACAGGCCGAAGGTGGCGGGCTTGCGCCAGGAGACCGGCCCGTCCCAGGGGCCGCCCGCCACCGCGAACACGCCCAGATGGAACAGACCGGAGGCGAACAGGACGGCCGCGGTGGCCAGACAGAGCCGCTCGGCGGTGCCCGCGCGGGGGTGCTCCACCGCCCCGGCGGACGCGGTGTGCGGCGGGAGTGAACGCCTTGTCGTTTTCACGCGTCTCAGCCTGCGCGACGGATGTGCGGCGGGGCGTCGTCCGGTGGGAGGCTCACCGACTGCGCCCGCGGAAGTACCGACGCTGGTGAGTGCATCCCGCCGCGAGCCGCATAAGCTCGTCACCGGGCAACGCCGACAAGGAAGTATGTGAGGGGACGTGCACATCGTCATCATGGGCTGCGGGCGAGTGGGAGCCGCTCTCGCGCAGACCTTGGAGCAGCAGGGGCACACGGTCGCCGTCATCGACCAGGACCCCACGGCCTTCCGCCGGCTCGGTTCCGGGTTCAGCGGGCGCCGGGTCACCGGCGTCGGCTTCGACCAGGACACCCTGCGTGAAGCGGGGATCGAGGAGGCCGGCGCGTTCGCGGCGGTCTCCAGCGGCGACAACTCCAACATCATCGCGGCCCGGGTGGCCCGCGAGATGTTCGGGATCGAGAACGTCGCGGCCCGCATCTACGACCCGCGCCGCGCCGAGGTGTACCAGCGGCTCGGCATCCCGACGGTCGCCACGGTCCGCTGGACCGCCGACCAGATGCTGCGACGGCTGCTGCCGTCCGGCTCGGAGCCGCTGTGGAGCGACCCGAGCGGCGCGCTGCAGCTGGCGGAGGTGCACACCTCCACGGCCTGGATCGGCCACAAGATCAGCAAGCTGCAGGAGGAGACGGGCGTGCGCGTCGCGTTCCTCACCCGGCTGGGCGAAGCGGTGCTGCCGAGCTCCCAGACGGTCCTGCAGGAAGGCGACCTCGTCCACGTGATGATGCGTACGGACGAGGTCGAGAAGGTCGAGGCGGCCTTCGCCCAGGGTCCCGAGGAGGGCGATCACTGATGCGCGTCGCGATTGCCGGGGCCGGCGCGGTGGGTCGTTCCATCGCGGGCGAGCTTCTGGAGAACGGTCACGAGGTGCTCCTCGTGGACAAGGCGCCCACCGCCATCTCGGTGGAGCGGGTGCCGCAGGCGGAGTGGCTGCTCGCCGACGCCTGTGAGATCACCTCGCTGGACGAGGCGGCGCTCCAGCGCTGCAACGTGGTCATCGCGGCCACCGGCGACGACAAGGTCAACCTGGTCGTCTCGCTGCTCGCGAAGACCGAGTACGGCGTGCCGCGCGTGGTCGCCCGGGTCAACAACCCGAAGAACGAGTGGCTGTTCAACGAGTCGTGGGGCGTGGACGTCGCCGTCTCGACCCCGCGGCTGATGTCGGCGCTGGTCGAGGAGGCGGTGAGCGTCGGCGACCTGGTACGGCTGCTGCGCTTCAGCCACGGCGACGCCAACCTGGTCGAGCTGACGCTGCCGCCGGAGTCGGCGCTGGCGGGCACCCAGGTCGGGGACGTGGCCTGGCCCGACAACACCTCGCTGGTCACGATCATCCGGGGCACCCGGGTGCTCACTCCGCAGCCGGAGGAGACCCTGGAGGCGGGCGACGAGCTGCTGTTCGTCGCCGCGCAGGCCCAGGAGGAGCAGCTGGAGGACCTGCTGTCGGTGCGGCGGGATGACGCCGCGAGCTGACGGTCGTACGTGAGAGGGGCCCGGGGTGCGTGCACCCCGGGCCCTCTGACATGAGCTCAGCTTCCGGCCGCCTCGGCGGCCTTGGCCGCCTTCGCGGCCTCCTCTTCCGCTTCCATCTCCGCGAACACGTCGATGGGCGGCGGGGCCTTGGCCAGGAAGATCCAGGTCAGCCAGACCGCCAGCAGGAACGGCGGGATCTTCAGGGCGATCAGCACCCAGCCGAGCTGGGAGGTGTTGGCCCACCAGTAGAGCGGGAAGAGGATCGCGCACTTGGCGAGCAGGATCAGGCCCCAGGCCCAACTGGCCTTCGCGTACGCCTTCTTGCGGCCGGGGTTCCTGGTGCGCCAGGACAGGTTCTCCTTGAAGACCGGGCCCAGCATCAGCCCGATCAGCGGGACCCCGAAGAGCGTCGTCACCAGATACGCGACGGCCAGGCCCAGGGTGTAGAGCATGCCCGGCAGATAGAAGTCCTTCGCGTTGCCCGTCATCATCGCGAAGACCACGCCGAAGGCCACGCCGAAGACGCCGCTGAAGGCGTGCTTGACGGTGTCCTTGCGGATCAGCCGGACCACGAGGAGCAGCAGAGAGACCGCGACGGCGGCGATCGCCGAGCTGTGCAGGTCCTTGTTGACCGTGAAGATCGTGACGAAGAGGAGCCCGGGCAGGCACGTCTCCACCATGCCCCGGATCCCGCCGAACGCCTCGAAGAGCGCGGCTTCGGTGACGGCTTTGGCGTCGGCGTCCGGTGCGGTGCGCGCGTGCTTGGCGGCGGTCGTGGTGGTCGGCTTGTCGACTGACGTCACCGGCTACTCCTGTCCGAGCGGTCGGAGTTCGTATTTGGGGTTGAACAGCACCCGTCGGCCGTGACTCATCGAGATCCGGCCCGAGGCGATCAGCTTGCGGCCCGGCTCTATGCCCACGATCGAGCGCCGTCCCAGCCACACCACGTCCAGTGGGGCGGTCCCGTCGAAGAGCTCGGCTTCCAGCGCCGGGACGCCCGCCCTCGGGCGCAGGGTGACCGTCCGCAAGGTACCAGTCACCTTGACTATCTGGCGGTCGTCGCAGTCGGAGATGCGGGTGCACCCCGTGGCCTGCGTGTCCTCCTGCAGTTCCGCGGAGTGCAGCTCTTCCTGCGAGGTGGACAGCCGGTCGAGCATCCGGCGGAAGCGCCCCGCGGGCTTCTCGGTTCGAAGGTCAGCACTCATACAGAAAGCGTACCGGCCCCCACCGGCACGGGAGGTGTCCGCGCTCCCCCTGCGCAGGCCCGCTCACACCCTGCTCACCGCCCGAACACGCCCCGCTCACCGCTCGAACCGGTACCCCATCCCCGGCTCGGTGATGCTGCGTCTCCCGGGGGGCGACCCCCGGACCCCCAGCAGATCTCCACGGCTCAGCGCTCGAAGCGGTACCCCATCCCCGGCTCGGTGATGAAGTGGCGCGGGTGGGCGGGGTCCAGTTCCAGCTTGCGGCGCAGCTGGGCCATGTAGACGCGCAGGTAGTTCGTCTCCGTCCCGTAGGAGGGGCCCCAGACCTCCTGGAGGAGCTGCTTCTGGCTGACCAGTCGGCCGGTGTTGCGGACCAGCACCTCCAGGAGGTGCCACTCGGTGGGCGTGAGGCGTACGTCCCGGCCCTCCCGGTTGACCTTCTTCGCGGCCAGGTCGACCGTGAAGCCCTCGGTCTCCACCGTCACCACGTCGTCCGCGCCCTCGCCGCCGACCGGCTCGGCGCGGCGGACGGCCGCCCGCAGCCGGGCGAGCAGCTCGTCCATGCCGAACGGCTTGGTGACGTAGTCGTCGGCGCCCGCGTCCAGCGCCTCGACCTTCTCGTCGGAGGTGTGGCGGGCGGAGAGCACCAGGATCGGCACCCGGGTCCAGCCGCGCAGCCCCTTGATCACCTCGACGCCGTCCATGTCGGGCAGGCCGAGGTCCAGGACGACCACGTCGGGGTGGCGGGCGGCCGCGAGCTGGAGGGCGGTGGCCCCGTCGGGGGCCGCGTCCACCTCGTACTTTCTCGCCTTGAGGTTGATCACGAGGGCGCGGACGATCTGCGGCTCGTCGTCCACCACCAGCACCCGGGTCATGCGGATCCTGCTTTCTGCCGTGGGCCGAGGGTCACGAGGTGACCTGGGCGGAGAGGTCGGCGACGACCGGGCCGGGGCCGGGCACCGCCCTGAGGGTGAGCACCATGGTCATTCCGCCGCCGGGGGTGTCCTCGGCGGTGAGGGTGCCGCCCATCGACTCGACGAATCCCCGGGCGACCGCGAGCCCCAGTCCCACCCCGGCGCCGCGCGGAGCGTCACCGTACCGCTGGAAGGGCTCGAAGATCCGTTCCTTGCTCTCGTCCGGGACGCCGGGGCCGCGGTCGGCCACCCGGACCTCCACACGGTCGCCGAGGGCGCTGGCGGCCACCAGGACGGGCGTGGCGTCGGGGCTGTACTTGACGGCGTTCTCGACGATGTTGGCGACGGCCCGCTCCAGGAGCCCGGAGTCGACGGCGACCATCGGCAGGCTCTCGGGGATGTCCAGCTCGACGCTGTCCTCCGGGACGCCGCCGAGCGCCATCGGGACGACCTCGTCGAGGTCGATCTCGCGGATGATCGGCCTGACGGTGCCGGTGTTGAGGCGGGACATGTCGAGCAGGTTGCCGACGAGGTGGTCGAGCCGGTCGGCGCCGTCCTCGATGCCCGCCAGGAGCTCGGCCTCGTCGTCCTCGGACCATTCGACGTCGTCGGAGCGCAGCGAGGTGACGGCGGCCTTGATGGAGGCCAGCGGGGTGCGCAGGTCGTGGCTGACGGCGGCGAGCAGCGCGGTGCGGATGCGGTTGCCCTCGGCGAGCTTGCGCGACTCCTCGGCCTCGTCGACCAGGCGCTGGCGGTCGAGTACGACGGCGGCCTGGGCGGCGAAGGCGCCGAGCACCCGGCGGTCCTCGGCGGGCAGCACCCGGCCGCTGAGGGCCAGTGCCATGTGGTCGCCGACCGGCATGTCGACATCGGCGTCCTCGGGGCGGGCCACGGGGTGCGGGCCGACGCTCCCCGCGCGGGTCCACGGCTCCACGTCGCCCGCCCGCTCCAGGAGGGCCACGGACTCCATGGCGAAGGTCTCTCGGACCCGTTCCAGGAGCGCGTCCAGCGTGGTCTCGCCGCGCAGCACGCTGCCCGCCAGGAACGAGAGGATCTCGGACTCGGCGCGCAGCCGGGCCGCCTGGTGGGTGCGGCGGGCCGCGAGGTCGACGACGGAGGCCACCGAGACCGCCACCAGGAAGAAGATCGCGATGGCGAGGATGTTCTTGGGGTCCGCGATGGTGATCTGGTGGACGGGCGGGGTGAAGTAGTAGTTCAGCAGGAACGAGCCGAAGGCGGCGGAGGCGAGCGCCGGGAGGAGCCCGCCGAGCAGGGCCGCGGCGACCGTGAGCGTCAGGAAGAGCAGCATGTCGTTGGCGAGCCCGAGGTCCGCGTCGACGTTGGTCAGCAGCAGGGTGAGCAGCGCGGGTCCGGCGACGCCCGAGAGCCAGCCCCAGATGCTCCGGGCCCGCCCGAGCCGCGCGCCGCGCGCCACCGGAAGCCCGCGCCCCTTGGCGACCTCTTCGTGGGTGACGATGTGCACGTCCAGGTCGTGCCCGGACTCGCGGGCCACGGTGGCGCCGACGCCCGGCCCGAAGACGTACTGCCAGGCCTTGCGGCGGCTGGAGCCGAGGACGATCTGGGTGGCGTTGACGCCCTGGGCGAACTCCAGGAGGGAGGCGGGGACGTCGTCGCCTATGACGTGATGAAACGATCCGCCGAGGTCTTCGACCAGGGTGCGCTGGACGGCCAGCTCCTTGGGCGAGGCCGAGGTCAGCCCGTCGCTGCGGGCCACGTACACCGCGAGGATCTCGCTGCCGGAGCCCTTGGCGGCCATCCGGGCCGCGCGCCGGATCAGGGTGCGGCCCTCGGGCCCGCCGGTCAGACCGACGACGATCCGCTCCCGGGCCTGCCAGGTGGAGCGGATGTTGTGCTCGCCCCGGTACTGCTGGAGGTATTCGTCGACCCGGTCCGCGACCCACAGCAGCGCGAGCTCGCGCAGCGCGGTCAGATTGCCGGGGCGGAAGTAGTTGGACAGGGCCGCGTCGACCTTGTCGGACTTGTAGATGTTGCCGTGTGCCATCCGGCGGCGCAGCGCCTGCGGCGACATGTCGACGAGCTCGATCTGGTTCGCCCGCCGCACCACCTCGTCGGGCACGGTCTCGCGCTGGCGCACGCCGGTTATCGACTCGACGACGTCGCCCAGTGACTCCAGGTGCTGGATGTTGACGGTCGACACCACGTCGATGCCCGCCTGGAGCAGCTCCTCGACGTCCTGCCAGCGCTTGGTGTTGCGCGAGCCGGGCACATTGGTGTGGGCGAGCTCGTCCACCAGGGCGACGGCGGGCCTGCGCTCCAGGACCGCGTCGACGTCCATCTCGGTGAAGACCGAGCCGCGGTACTCGATGGTGCGGCGCTGGATCTGCTCCAGGCCGTGCAGCATCACCTCGGTGCGCGGGCGCCCGTGGTGCTCCACGAACGCCACCACGCAGTCGGTGCCGCGTTCCACGCGCCGGTGGCCCTCGGACAGCATCGCGTACGTCTTGCCGACGCCCGGTGCCGAACCGAGGTATATCCGTAGCTTGCCGCGTGCCATGGCCCCATTGTCTTTCAGAGAACTGCTGCGTACCCGGTGCCGACCTTACGGCCCCCAATCCCGGCAAATCGGACCGGGGGTGCCGCTGAGCTGCCGTATTGACGCGATTCTGATACGCGGGGTGGGGCCCGGGGCGCTCAGCCGTGGTCGGTGATCCGCCCGTCGCTCAGCTCCAGGACGCGGTCCGCGAGCCCGAGCAGCTGGGTGTCGTGGGTGGCGACCAGGGCGGTGACGCCCTCGCTGCGCACGACCGCGCGCAGCAGCTCCATGACCGCGAGCCCGGTCTCGGCGTCCAGCTGGCCGGTGGGCTCGTCGGCGATCAGGAGCGCCGGCCGGTTGGCGAGCGCGCGGGCGATGGCGACCCGCTGCTGCTGGCCGCCGGAGAGCTCGCCGGGGCGCTGCTGGGCGTGGTCGCCGAGCCCGACCAGGGCGAGCAGCAGCTCCACGCGCGCGTCGCGCTCGCGCGGGTCGGCCTTGCGCAGCCGCATCGGGACGCCGACGTTCTCGGCCGCCGACAGGATCGGGATCAGTCCGAAGGACTGGAAGATGAAGCCGATGCGGTCGCGGCGCAGCGCCAGCAGGCCGTCCTCGCCGAGGTCGGCCAGGTCGGTGGAGTCGACGGTGATCCGGCCGCCGTCGGGCCGGTCGAGCCCGCCGACCAGGTTGAGCAGCGTCGTCTTGCCCGATCCGGAACGCCCCTTGAGGGCGACGAGCTCGCCGCGCGGCACCTCGAAGGACACCCCGCGCAGCGCGTGGACGGCGGCGGCTCCTTCGCCGTACGAGCGGCGCAGGTCCTCGACGCGGACCATCGGCCCGGTGTTCGGCTCCGCCACGACGGCCGTGCCGCGCCCGCTGGTGCTCTCGCTCATGTCCGCTCCCCCGTACGTCTTGTCCCCGGCCGCGCCAGTATGTGCAGGCGGCGCCCGTCCGGGCAATGCGTACGGGGTTCGAAAACGCCGACGGGCCGCACCCCGCGAAGGGGTACGGCCCGCCGGAAGACCGGAACCGGTCAGCGCACCTCGGTGATCTCCGGGCCGCGCTGGAGCTGGCCCATGCCGCCGGAGAAGCGCGAGCCCTCCTGCTCCTCCTGCTGGACGCCGTCGGGCATCATCTGCGCGTCGTCCGGCAGCTTCAGGACGATCGGGTCGCGCGGGGCCATCGGGCCCTCGCCGCGGACCACGACCGCGTCCTGGAAGATCTGCTCAAGGAGCCCCGCGGCCTGCGGCTGCACCGCGCCCTGGCCGGAGATCACACCGCGCAGGAACCAGCGCGGCCCGTCCACGCCCACGAAGCGGACCAGCTGCACCCCGTTCGTACCGTCCGGGAGCTGGACCGGCACCTGGGCGCGCAGCTCCCAGCCGAGCGGGCCCTCGACCTCGTCGATGATGCCGCCCTGCTGGGTGATGCCGGAGGCGATCTCCTCGCGGACCTCGCCCCAGATGCCCTCGTTCTTGGGGGCCGCGAAGGCCTGCAGCTGTACAGCGCTGTCGCGCAGCACGACGGTCGCCGCGACGATCGCGTCGCCCGCGACCTCGACCCGCAGCTCCATGCCCTCGACTCCGGGGACGAACAGGCCGCCCAGGTCGACGCGGCCCTCTCCGGCCTCGGTGACCTCGGAGATGTCCCACGGACCGTTCGGCCGGGGCGCCGGCGGCAGGTTCATCCTGCGCGGCTCGTCCGCGTCGGCGGTGTCATCGGCGTAGTCGGCATCTTCGGCATCGATGCCGTCGACGACCTGCTCGGCCTCGCCCGCCGTGTCTTCGGCGGAGCCGCTCTTCTTGCGACGTCCGAACACGTCACTGTCCTTCCCGGTCGGATACGACCGAAGCGTATCGATTCCCACCCGTAGTGCCGTCCACAGCGGCATGACCGCCGGTGGAACCGAAGCCCCCCTCGGCCCGCGCCGAGCCGGGAAGCTCCGCCACCTCGTGGAAGCGCACCTTCTCGACCTGCTGGACGACAAGTTGGGCAATCCGGTCGAATCGCTCGAACCGCACGGTCTCGCGCGGGTCGAGATTGACCACGATCACCTTGATTTCCCCACGGTACCCGGCATCCACCGTCCCCGGGGCATTCACCAGGGCGACACCGCAGCGTGCGGCCAGGCCGGACCTCGGATGCACAAAGGCCGCGTACCCGTCGGGCAGGGCGATACTCACCCCGGTGGGCAGGACGGCCCGCTCCCCGGGGGCGAGCTCGGCGGCCTCGGTGGTGACGAGGTCGGCCCCCGCGTCGCCGGGGTGCCCGTACGCCGGGATCGGCACCTGCGGGTCGACTCGGCGGATGAGGACGTCTACGGGGTTACGGGTCACGGGTTCACCTCGAAGGCGCGGGCGCGCCTGACCTGGTCGGGGTCGGACATGACGGCCTGGATCTCCTGCGGACGGCCGTTCTCGATGAAGTGGTCGACCTTCACCTCGATGAAGAGGGCGTCGGCCCGGACCGCCACCGGCCCGTCGGGGCCGCCTATCCGCCCGGTCGCCCTGGAGTAGATCTTCCGCCCGTCGACGGCGGTGACCTCGGCCTCCAGGAACAGCACGGTGTCCACCGGCACTGGCCGTACGAAGTCGGTCTCCAGGCGGCCGGTCACCGCGATCGTCTGCAGCAGCCAGTTCAGCGAGCCGAGCGTCTCGTCGAGCGCCGTGGCGAGCACCCCGCCGTGCGCGAGGCCGGGGGCGCCCTGGTGGGCGGGGCGCACGGTGAACTCGGCGGTGACGGTCACGCCCGCGCCGGCCCGCGCCTCCAGGTGCAGTCCGTGGGGCTGTCCGCCGCCGCAGCCGAAGCAGTGCTCGTAATGCGCGCCGAGCAGCTCGCCCGGGGCGGGCGCGTCGGGGTGCCGGACCGGCGGCTTCGCGTCGGCCGGGGGCGTCAAAGACGCAGATCTAGCAGTCACAGCCGCTGACCTTACCCGCGGTCCAGGGCGCCGGTCGCGCCGTGCCAAGCTTGCTGTCATGCAGCCGAACGCCCCTCAGTACACCGAACGCCTCACCGCCCCCCGCTCGTGGTGGCTGATCGCCGCCCTGGTCGGGGTGGCCTGCGCGCTGATGCTGCTGCCGCTGGGCGGCCTGCCGCTCCTGGCGGGCCTCATCGGCGGGACGGCCGCGGCCGCGATGGTGGTGAGTTCGTACGGGTCGGTACGGATCCGGGTCGTGGCGGGCACACTGGTGGCGGGCGACGCCCGGATCCCGGTGACGGCGCTCGGCGAGCCCGAGGTGCTGGACGCGGAGGAGGCCCGGGCCTGGCGGCTGCACAAGGCCGACCCACGCGCCTTCATGCTGCTGCGCAGCTACATCCCGACGGCGGTGCGGGTGGCGATCACCGACCCCGATGACCCGACCCCGTACGCCTACATCTCCACCAGGGACCCTCAGGCCCTCAAGGCGGCACTGGGGAAATCAGCCCCTCCGGCGATTGAGGAGCGGGGTCCGGGGCAGAGCCCCGCGCCCACGGCCTAACGGCCGAGTTCCTTCGGGAGCTCACCCGGCCGCAAGGGGTCGGCGGGCTGCTCCAGGGCCGGGAGCGCGGGCAGCGCCTCCCAGGGAACCGCGTGCTTGCGCAGATCGTCGCGGACATGCGCCGCGACCTTCTTCGTGTCTCGCCGGTTCATCACCGCACCCACCGCCGCGCCGATCATGAACGGCGTCAGGTTCGGCAGATTGCGGACCATGCGCTTCGTGATCTGCTGGCGCAGTTCGCGCTTCATCTGGCCGCCGAGCGCGGCATTGATGGTCGCCGGTTTGGTCATCTGGACGCCGCGCTCCTCGGTCCAGGACGTCAGATACGCCATGGAGCGCTCTTTCAGATTGCCGGGCGGGCGCAACCCGTAGACCTCGTGGAGCTCGGCGATGAGCTTGAGTTCGATGGCGGCGACGCCGGTGATCTCGGCGGCCAGCTCGGCCGGCATGGCCGGCGGGACGGGGAGCATCGCGGCGGCGCCGATGCCCGCGCCCACCGTCGACGTGGCGTTCGCGGCGCCCGCGATCAGTTTGTCCGCGATTTCCTCCGGGCCGAGACCCGGGAATTGCCCGCGCAGGGTCGCCAGGTCGCGGACGGGAATGCGTGGGGCGATCTCGATGACGCGGTCGGCGAGGTGGGCGATTCCGGCCTTGGCGCCCGCGCCGCTCTTGCGGACCCCTTTCTTGAGGGCCGGGACGCCCTTGGTGGCGGCTGCTCTGCGCAGGGCGTCCAGGCGTCGGGCCCCGGCCGCGGGCCCCGCCTGGTCGTCCAGTACTGCTTCGAGCGAGGCCGGCCGGCCTCGCTCGTCCTCATGTGCACGGGCGGCAGAGCTCACCGCGGGGAGGGCGGAGGGCTCGGCGGGCGTCTGGACGCCCTCTGCCGGGCCTGTGCCGCCCTGTGACACCTCGGGCGTACCCGAGGCACCCTTTCGCCGGAACGGTCGCTTCCGGGGCGGTTCGGCGCCTTCCCCGCCTTTCATGGACGTGCCTGATCAGTCGCAGTCGCGGCAGATCGGCTGGCCGTTCTTCTCCCTGGCCAGCTGGCTGCGGTGGTGCACGAGGAAGCAGCTCATGCAGGTGAACTCGTCGGCCTGCTTGGGCAGGACCCGGACGGCGAGTTCCTCGTTGGAAAGGTCCGCGCCGGGCAGTTCCATGCCCTCCGCGGCCTCGAAGTCGTCGACGTCGACGGCCGAGGCGGACTTGTCGTTCCGCCGGGCCTTCAGTTCTTCAAGACTGTCGGAATCGACGTCGTCATCGGTCTTGCGTGGGGTGTCGTAGTCCGTTGCCATGTCGCTCTCCCCCTCTGGGTGGTTGCGGTGTCTCCAGCGCACGTAACGCGTGAGAGGCCGGACTTGTGCCCGACCCGAGGCGGAGATTTTGCCTCACATCAAGGTCTGTTACTCAATCGACACCCAGCCGCACTCCTCAAGAGTGATCGTCTTGGATGGCGATCGGGACCGTACACGGTCCGAATGTCGCACTTCACGGGCGCCACCCCGTGTACTTCCCGTGATCTCACCCCCCGGAAACCCGGACTTTTCCCGGTTTTCCGGGAGAAGCCTTGATCACGGAGAGTAGATGGCCGGAATTTTGTCCCTGTGATTGATCACACACGAATATCTTCGGAACAGGTCCCGAAAATTCCGCTCAAAGCGAACTTCTCGATGGCATCGAAAAGCATCTCAGACGGGCAGGGTGACACGCATCACGAGGCCACCTCCCTCACGGGGCTCCGCGATGATACGGCCTCCGTGAGCCCGCGCGACGGATCGGGCGATGGACAGGCCGAGGCCGACGCCCTTGTCGCTGCCGGTCCGCTCGGTCCGCAGCCGCCGGAACGGCTCGAAGAGGTTGTCGATCTCGTACGCGGGAACCACCGGCCCCGTGTTCGACACCAGCAGGACCGCCTGGCCGTCCCTGAGCTCGGTGGTCACCGAGACCCAGCCGTCCTCCGGCACGTTGTAGCGTACGGCGTTCTGCACCAGGTTCAGGGCGATCCGCTCAAGGAGCACGCCGTTGCCCTGGACCACCGCGGGCGCCAGCTCGCCGCGGATCTCCACGCCCTTGGCCTGGGCCTCGCCGCGGGTCTGGTCGAGGGCGCGGGAGGCGACCTCGGCCAGGTCGACCGGCTTGCGGTCGACGATCTCATTCTCGCTGCGGGCCAGCAGCAGCAGGCCCTCCACCAGCTGCTCGCTGCGCTCGTTGGTGGCGAGCAGCGTCTTGCCCAGCTGGTGGAGCTCCATGGGCGCCCCGGGATCGGAGAGGTGGACCTCCAGGAGCGTGCGGTTGATCGCCAGCGGGGTCCTCAGCTCGTGCGAGGCGTTGGCGACGAACCGCTGCTGGGCGGTGAAGGCCCGCTCCAAGCGGTCCAGCATGTCGTCGAAGGTGTCCGAGAGCTCCTTGAGCTCGTCGTCCGGGCCGTCCAGCTCGATCCGCCGGCTCAGATCGGTCCCGGCCACCCGGCGGGCGGTGCGGGTGATCCGGCCCAGCGGCGACAGGACGCGGCCCGCCATCGCGTATCCGAAGGCGAAGGCGATGACGCTGAGGCCGAGCAGCGCCATCAGCGAGCGGGTCAGCAGGTCGTCCAGCGCGTGCTGGCGCTGCTGGGCCATGCACCTGCTGATCGCGTCGTTGAACTCCTGGGCGATCCCCGTGGCCGGGACCTGGCAGCTGCCGCTGGACACCGTCACGTTCTGCCCGCTGAGGATCTTGAACGGGGTGTTGCCGGAGCGCAGCGCCGTCGCCGCCAGCAGATAGATGATCGAGAGCAGCAGAATGCCCGCGATCATGAACATGCCGCCGTAGAGCAGGGTCAGCCTTATGCGGATGGTCGGGCGCACCCACGGGAAGGGGGGCTCGGCTCCCCTGGGGTCCCAGGTCGGTTTCGGTGGCGCCGTGGGGGGCGCGGGCGTGGTGGCCATCGCGGTCAGATCCGGTATCCCGAGCCCGGCACGGTGACGATGACGGGCGGCTCACCGAGCTTGCGGCGCAGCGTCATCACCGTCACGCGCACCACGTTGGTGAACGGGTCCGTGTTCTCGTCCCAGGCCTTCTCCAGGAGCTGCTCGGCCGAGACGACCGCGCCCTCGCTGCGCATCAGCACCTCCAGGACCGCGAACTCCTTGGGAGCCAGCTGGATCTCCTTGCCGTCGCGGAAGATCTCGCGCCGGTTGGGGTCGAGCTTGATGCCCGCGCGCTCCAGGATGGGCGGCAGCGGCACCGTCGTACGCCGGCCAAGGGCCCGCACCCGGGCGGTCAGCTCGCTGAAGGCGAACGGCTTGGGCAGATAGTCGTCGGCGCCGATCTCCAGGCCCTCCACCCGGTCGCTGACGTCGCCGGAGGCGGTCAGCATCAGGACCCGGGTCGGCATCCCCAGCTCGACGATCTTGCGGCAGACGTCGTCGCCATGCACCAGCGGGAGGTCCCGGTCGAGCACGACCACGTCGTAGTCATTGACCCCGATGCGCTCCAGGGCGGCGGCGCCGTCGTACACGACGTCGACGGCCATTGCCTCCCGGCGCAGTCCGGTGGCCACCGCATCGGCGAGCAGCTGCTCGTCCTCGACGACGAGTACGCGCACGGCGCTTTTCCTTCCTGTGAGCCCTCGCGGGCCGCTGATGCCCCGTGGGCGCCCTTGGGGCCCGCGCGGGCGGTTCCTGAGCCCGTACGGGCAGTTCTGTGGGCGCTGAGGCAGTGACTGTGTGCTTCCATCCTGCCCCTTACGGCCATAAACCGGCGGTAAGACGATGCCGCCGCACAGCCACCGCCCGACCTGCGGCTTCCCGGGTCGCCCGGGAATTCCGGGGATTGCCGCGCGAGTTGAGGTTTCTCGTACACCGGGCCTGGGGAGGACGACTGCACACCCGCGATCACGCCCTGTATGTGGCATGCCACTACCCGCTGCTCGTGATCGTGGAACCACCGTCGGCACACCCCCGTGCCACCCGCCACGACCCACGACGAGGGGGCGCATCATGGACGCATTCACCGCAGGACTCCTGCAGCGCATCAGGGCCACGGAGACGGACCTCACGCAGGCTCGTGAGAGCGGCGACGACTTCCTCGCGGAGGTCGAGCAGGCCGAGCTCGACGATCTTCATCGCCTCGCCGCCGAACACGGCGTCGAGGTGGCGGCCGCGGCACACTGACGCGCCGGAGGAGACCCCCGGCACCGCGGGACGGTGCCGGGGGTCTCCGCTGTCCGGGGGCGGGCGGCTCAGTCGTGCCAGGCGCCGTACTCCTCCAGGAGCGTCTGGAGCGGGCCGAAGAGCTCCGGGGTCGCCGCGATCGTCAGCTCCCGGGAGGCCGGGTCGCCCGCGCGCCCGCCGGTCAGGGCGCCCGCCTCGCGCGCGATGAGGTCGCCCGCCGCCAGGTCCCAGGGGTTCAGACCGCGCTCGTAGTACGCGTCCAGGCGGCCGGCCGCCACGTCGCACAGGTCGATCGCCGCCGAGCCGCCGCGCCGGATGTCCCGGAACCGCGGGATCAGCCGCTGCACGACGGACGCCTGGTGGGCCCGGACCGACTGGACGTAGGCGAAGCCGGTGCCGAGCAGGGACTGTTCGAGCGGGGCGGCCGGGCGGCAGCGCAGCCGCCGCTCGCCGAGGAACGCGCCGCCGCCCAGCACCGCGTGGTACGTCTCGCCGCGCATCGGGGCCTCGACCACGCCCGCGACCCGCACGCCGTCGCGCTCGGCGGCGATGGAGACGGCCCAAGTGGGCAGTCCGTACAGGTAGTTGACGGTGCCGTCGAGCGGGTCGATGACCCAGCGGATCCCGCTGGTGCCCTCACTGGAGGCGCCCTCCTCGCCGAGGAAGCCGTCGTCGGGGCGGCGCTCGGAGAGGAAGCCGGTGATCAGCTTCTCGGCGGCGATGTCCATCTCGGTGACGACGTCGATGGAGCTCGTCTTGGTGGCGGCGACGCCCAGGTCGTCCGGGCGCCCGTCCCGCAGCAGCGCCCCGGCCCGGCGGGCCGCCTCCAGGGCCAGCGTCAGCAGTTCTGTGTTCCCGGCGTGCTCGTCCTGCTGAGCAGCGGTGTGGTGCGCGGTCATTCGTCGCTCCTTACGCGTACGGGCTGTCGGCGCCGGCCGCGGCGGGCCGGGGGGCGCGGGCCGGGCAGCAGCCGACCGGGCAGAGGTCGTGCGAGGGGCCGAGCGCGCCGAGGGCGCAGCGCTCGACGCGCTGTCCGCGCTCGGCCGCCGCTCTCTCCAGGACGAGCTCGCGCACGGCGGCGGCGAACCGGGGGTCCGCGCCGACGGTGGCCGACCGCACGACCGGCAGACCGAGCTCGGCGGCCTTGGCGGTGGCCTCCGTGTCCAGGTCGTACAGGACCTCCATGTGGTCCGAGACGAAGCCGATGGGCACCATCACGACCGCGGGCACGTCCTTGCCGTGCAGCGTCTCCAGGTGGTCGCAGATGTCCGGCTCCAGCCAGGGGATGTGCGGGGCGCCGGAGCGGGACTGGTAGACGAGCTCCCAGGGCCGCTCGACCCCGGCCTCCTCGGCCACCGCGTCGGCGATCAGCCGGGCCACGTCCAGGTGCTCGCGCACATAGGCGCCGCCCTCCCCGTGCTCCTCGGCCGGGCCGGAGGTGTCGGCGGAGGCGTCCGGGATCGAGTGGGTGGTGAACGCGAGGTGGGCGCCGGCCCGGACCTCCTCGGGGAGCCGGGCCAGCGAGGCGAGGACGCCGTCGATCATCGGGCGCACGAAGCCGGGGTGGTTGAAGTAGTGCCGCAGCTTGTCCACGCGCGGCGGCTCGATGCCCTCCGCCTCCAGCGCGGCCAGCGCGTCCGCCAGGTTCTCGCGGTACTGGCGGCAGCCCGAGTACGACGCGTAGGCGCTGGTGGTGAGCACGGCGATACGGCGGTGGCCCGCCAGGGCCATCTCGCGCAGGGTGTCCGTCAGGTACGGCGCCCAGTTCCGGTTGCCCCAGTGGACCGGGAGGTCCAGGCTGTTCTTCGCGAAGTCCTCGCGCAGCGCGTCCAGGAGCGCGCGGTTCTGCTCGTTGATGGGGCTGACCCCGCCGAACAGGAAGTAGTGCTGCCCCACCTCTTTGAGCCGCTCCTTGGGGATGCCCCGGCCGCGCGTCACGTTCTCCAGGAACGGGACCACGTCGTCGGGGCCCTCGGGGCCGCCGAAGGAGAGCAGCAGCAGGGCGTCGTACGGAGCCGCGTCGGCGGCCGCTCCGGGAGCTTGATCGCGCAGATCGGACATGACATCGATCCTGCCATCCGCCACTGACAACCGCGGAACCGG
This sequence comes from Streptomyces sp. NBC_00224, assembly GCF_041435195.1. Lineage (NCBI taxonomy): Bacteria > Bacillati > Actinomycetota > Actinomycetes > Kitasatosporales > Streptomycetaceae > Streptomyces > Streptomyces sp. NBC_00224. The sequence goes on along the minus strand of NZ_CP108106.1, from coordinate 6,748,002 downwards.
CCGGGAACGGGGGCGAGAGGAGAGCGCGCACCGGGCGGTCCGGAAAACCGCGTGCGCCGGTGGCACCCGACACCGTAACTTCAACACCGTAAGCTTTAGCTATTAATTACACGCTTCAGCCACACGGTTGAGCCGGCCGCCGGAGCCCCCATGCCCAGTCCGTACCGCGCGATCTTCGCCGCCCCCGGCACCAAGCGGTTCTCCGCGGCCGGGCTGCTCGGCCGGATGCCGCTGTCCATGATGGGCATCGGCATCGTCACGATGGTCTCCCAGCTCACCGGCCGCTATGGCCTGGCCGGGGCGCTCTCCGCGACCCTCGCGATGTCGGCCGCCGTGCTCGGCCCGTACATCTCGCGCCTGGTCGACCGGCACGGCCAGCGCCGGGTGCTGCGCCCCGCCACGCTCGCCGCGGTGGCCGCCGTCGCCGGGCTGCTCGTCTGCGCCCAGCAGAGCGCGCCGGACTGGTCGCTGTTCGTCTTCGCGGCGGCCGCGGGCTGTGTGC
>NZ_CP108106.1:3900000-3997500 GCF_041435195.1 Streptomyces sp. NBC_00224 | reverse complement strand
CCAGAGCATCGACTAAGGCCCCTAAGCGTACGCTAAGTGGGAAAGGATGTGGAGTCGCAGAGACAACCAGGAGGTTGGCTTAGAAGCAGCCACCCTTGAAAGAGTGCGTAATAGCTCACTGGTCAAGTGATTCCGCGCCGACAATGTAGCGGGGCTCAAGCGTACCGCCGAAGTCGTGTCATTCATACACATAGCCCCAACGGGCGTATGGATGGGTAGGGGAGCGTCGTGTGCCGGGTGAAGCCGCAGCGGAAGCTAGTGGTGGACGGTTCACGAGTGAGAATGCAGGCATGAGTAGCGATACACACGTGAGAAACGTGTGCGCCGATTGACTAAGGGTTCCTGGGTCAAGCTGATCTGCCCAGGGTAAGTCGGGACCTAAGGCGAGGCCGACAGGCGTAGTCGATGGACAACCGGTTGATATTCCGGTACCCGCTTTGAAACGCCCAATATCGAATCCATTAATGCTAAGGCCGTGAAGCCGTTCCGGACCCTTCGGGGAAAGGAAAGTGGTGGAGCCGTCGATCCAAGGTGGTAGTAGGTAAGCGATGGGGTGACGCAGGAAGGTAGTCCAGCCCGGGCGGTGGTAGTCCCGGGGTAAGGGTGTAGGCCGTGTGATAGGCAAATCCGTCACACATTAAGGCTGAGACCTGATGCCGAGCCGATTGTGGTGAAGTGGATGATCCTATGCTGTCGAGAAAAGCCTCTAGCGAGTTTCATGGCGGCCCGTACCCTAAACCGACTCAGGTGGTCAGGTAGAGAATACCGAGGCGTTCGGGTGAACTATGGTTAAGGAACTCGGCAAAATGCCCCCGTAACTTCGGGAGAAGGGGGGCCATCACCGGTGAGGGAACTTGCTTCCTGAGCTGGGGGTGGCCGCAGAGACCAGCGAGAAGCGACTGTTTACTAAAAACACAGGTCCGTGCGAAGCCGTAAGGCGATGTATACGGACTGACGCCTGCCCGGTGCTGGAACGTTAAGGGGACCGGTTAGTCAAGATTCGTCTTGGCGAAGCTGAGAACTTAAGCGCCAGTAAACGGCGGTGGTAACTATAACCATCCTAAGGTAGCGAAATTCCTTGTCGGGTAAGTTCCGACCTGCACGAATGGCGTAACGACTTCTCGACTGTCTCAACCATAGGCCCGGTGAAATTGCACTACGAGTAAAGATGCTCGTTTCGCGCAGCAGGACGGAAAGACCCCGGGACCTTTACTACAGTTTGATATTGGTGTTCGGTTCGGCTTGTGTAGGATAGGTGGGAGACTGTGAAGCGGCCACGCCAGTGGTTGTGGAGTCGTCGTTGAAATACCACTCTGGTCGTGCTGGATGTCTAACCTGGGTCCGTGATCCGGATCAGGGACAGTGTCTGATGGGTAGTTTAACTGGGGCGGTTGCCTCCTAAAGAGTAACGGAGGCGCCCAAAGGTTCCCTCAGCCTGGTTGGCAATCAGGTGTTGAGTGTAAGTGCACAAGGGAGCTTGACTGTGAGACCGACGGGTCGAGCAGGGACGAAAGTCGGGACTAGTGATCCGGCGGTGGCTTGTGGAAGCGCCGTCGCTCAACGGATAAAAGGTACCCCGGGGATAACAGGCTGATCTTCCCCAAGAGTCCATATCGACGGGATGGTTTGGCACCTCGATGTCGGCTCGTCGCATCCTGGGGCTGGAGTCGGTCCCAAGGGTTGGGCTGTTCGCCCATTAAAGCGGTACGCGAGCTGGGTTTAGAACGTCGTGAGACAGTTCGGTCCCTATCCGCTGCGCGCGCAGGAATATTGAGAAGGGCTGTCCCTAGTACGAGAGGACCGGGACGGACGAACCTCTGGTGTGCCAGTTGTCCTGCCAAGGGCATGGCTGGTTGGCTACGTTCGGAAAGGATAACCGCTGAAAGCATCTAAGCGGGAAGCCTGCTTCGAGATGAGTATTCCCACCTCCTTGAGAGGGTAAGGCTCCCAGTAGACGACTGGGTTGATAGGCCAGATGTGGAAGCCTCGTAAGGGGTGGAGCTGACTGGTACTAATAGGCCGAGGGCTTGTCCTCAGTTGCTCGCGTCCACTGTGTTAGTTCTGAAATAACGAACAGCTGTGTCTACACCAGCATCGTTAATTTCATAGTGTTTCGGTGGTCATAGCGTTAGGGAAACGCCCGGTTACATTCCGAACCCGGAAGCTAAGCCTTTCAGCGCCGATGGTACTGCAGGGGGGACCCTGTGGGAGAGTAGGACGCCGCCGAACAATCTTTAGCCTCAACCCCCGTGCCCTTTTGGGCCGGGGGTTGAGGCATTTTTGCGTTCAGGGCCCGTTCAGGTCGGACTTCCTCTGTCCCAACCCGCCCCAATCAGAGTCGGCCCGCAGCCTTTAGCTCCAGGTATGCGTCGGCCAACGCCGGAGCAAGTTCATCCGGGGTGGCGTCCACGACGGTAACGCCATGGCGCATCAGCTGTTCAGCCGTGCGGCGTCGCTGTTCCTGCGTGCGGCTGGCAGCGGCCGCTTCGTAAATGGCGTCCACAGTGCCACGTGACTCCGCCATCTTCTTGATGTGGGGGTCGGCAATCGCCGCGACCAGGACTGTGTGGCGCTTCGTGAGCTGCGGGAGAACGGGGAGCAGGCCTTCCTCCACGGGGGCTGCGTCCAGGCTGGTCAGCAGCACGATCAAGGAACGCCGAGGAGCGTTGGCGAGCGCGGCGGTGCTCAAGCCTCGGGCATCCGTTTCCACCAGCTCGGGCTCTAGGGGCGCGAGTGCGTTGACCAGAGAGGGCAGGAGTTCGCCGACGGCACGGCCCTGTACCTGGGCCCGTACACGACGGTCATACGCGAGGAGGTCGACGCGGTCGCCTGCGCGGGAGGCGAGTGCGGCGAGAAGCAGAGTGGCGTCCATGGCGGCGTCCAGGCGGGGGACGTCTCCGACGCGGCCCGCCGACGTGCGCCCCGTATCGAGGACGACGAGGATGTGACGATCGCGTTCGGGCCGCCAGGTGCGTACGGCGACGGCGTTCTGCCGGGCAGTGGCGCGCCAGTCGATGGAGCGGGTGTCGTCGCCGGGGACATAGGGGCGCAGGCTGTCGAACTCGGTGCCTTCCCCTCGGGTCAACACGCTGGTGCGGCCGTCGAGTTCGCGCAGCCGGGCCAGTCGGGACGGCAGGTGCTTGCGGCTGGTGAACGGCGGCAGCACGCGCACGGTCCAGGGGACGTGGTGGCTGCCTTGCCGGGAGACGAGGCCGAGCGGTCCGTATGAGCGGACGGTGATCTGCTGGGAGTGGCGGTCGCCCCGCCGGGTCGGGCGCAGAGCCGTGGTGAGGCGGCGGCGTTCGCCGGCCGGAACCGCCAACGCGTGTCGGGAGGCGTTCTGTTCGGCGTCGGAAGCCCAGCTGCTGGGCGGCCAGGCGTCGCGGAGCTGGGCCCGCAAGGGGCGTCCAGAGGGGTTGGTGACGGTGAGGACGACCTCAGCGGCGTCACCTAGTCGAACTGATGTATCACCGTTTCGGGTGAATTGAAGCTTTCGCACTGGCGCGGCGAGGGCGTAGTCGCACATCATTGCGAGTGTGAGGGGGGCGTTGACCGCGAGCATTCCCGCCCAGCTCGGGGCCCATACGCCGACGGGGACGGAGCCGAGAGCGGCGAGCAGAGCAGTGCGTCCGGTGAGAGCCACGGTCGCCGTCTCAGCGGGGGACGGGGACGTGGGCGAGGACCGAGGTGATGACGGAGTCGGCGGTGACGCCCTCCATCTCCGCCTCGGGACGCAACTGGATGCGATGGCGAAGTGTGGGGAGGGCCAAGGCCTTTACGTCGTCGGGGATCACATAGTCCCGGCCAGTGAGCCAGGCCCAGGCGCGAGCGGTGGAGAGCAGAGCGGTGGCGCCTCGGGGAGAGACACCGAGGCTGAGTGAGGGGGATTCACGCGTGGCACGACAGATATCGACGACATAGCCGGTGATCTCTGCGGAGACCGAGGTCTTGGCGACGGCGGCGCGAGCCGCTTCGAGGTCGGCAGCTCCCGCGACCGGGCGGATTCCGGCCGCCTGGAGGTCACGAGGGTTGAAGCCCTCGGCGTGACGGGCGAGGACGTTGATCTCGTCCGCGCGCGAGGGCAGAGGCACCGTCAACTTCAGCAGGAAGCGGTCCAGCTGGGCTTCCGGCAGGGGATAGGTGCCCTCGTACTCGACGGGGTTCTGCGTAGCGGCGACCAGGAAGGGCTCGGGGAGTGGGCGCGGCGTGCCGTCGACCGTGACCTGACGCTCCTCCATGGCTTCGAGGAGAGAGGACTGGGTCTTCGGAGGCGTGCGGTTGATCTCGTCCGCGAGCAGCAGATTGGTGAACACCGGGCCGGCCTGGAAGGAGAACTCGGCGGTGCGGGCGTCGTAGATCAGAGAGCCGGTGACATCACTGGGCATCAAATCGGGGGTGAACTGGACGCGTTTGGTGTCGAGTTCGAGCGAAGCGGCGAGCGAACGCACGAGGAGCGTCTTGGCGACGCCGGGGACTCCTTCGAGGAGGACATGGCCGCGGCACAGCAGGGCCACGACCAGGCCCGTGACGGCGGAGTCCTGGCCGACCACGGCCTTGGCGATCTCGGCGCGCAGGGCCTCCAGGGAGGCGCGGGCGGTGTCCGGGTTCGCTGCGGTCGCCGGGGTTCGGTCGCTCATGAGGTGCGTACCTCTCTTTCGAGGGCGTCGAGTTCGTCCGCGAGGCGGACCAGTGCGGCGTCGTCGGCCGGGGCCGGGCCGAAGAGCAGGACATGAAGGTCCCGTTCGGCTGATGGGAACCGGGCGGAGACGGCGGGGACGAGGAGTTCGGGCGCGTGCGCCGAGGCGGCGGGCACGCCCAGGAGGGGGGCAAGCCGGGTGCGGGTGGCCGAGCGCAGGGCGTCGGCCGCGCGGTCGCGGGCGTTGGCCTTGCGGTAGAGGCGGGCTCGGCCCTCGGTGGCCTCGGACGCGCGGACGGCGACCGGGAGTTGCTCGGTCACCAGCGGGCCGAGGCGGCGGGCTCGCCAGATGGCGGCGAGGGCGGCCGCGAGGGTGAGCTGGAGGGTGGCCCAGAGCCAGCCGGACGGGATGAGGTCGAAGAAGCTGCGGTCACCGCCGTCGGTGGCCGAGACATCACCGAGCGAGGGGAGGTACCAGACCAGATGGGGGCGGGAGCCGAGGAGTTGGAGGGCGAGCGAGGCGTTGCCCTGCTTGTCGAGACGGTGGTTGTAGAGGATGTCCGGGGCGCCGAGCAGGACGGTGTCGCCGTGAGCGGAAGTCTGTATCCGGAGCAGGGTGGGCAGTCCGCCTGCGGGGTAACAGGCGTCGCCGGCCTGGCCGTCGGCGGTGTAGCGGACACCTCCGGTGTCGGCGCTTCCGGCGCGGGCGGCCAGGGGCAGGGAGCAGTTCGGCTCGCGGTTGCTGACCGGGAGCGAGCCCTCTTCCCGTACGCCAGGGGCGAGTACGGGAAGGGAGGGCGCGCCCGGGGCGAGCAGCACGGTGCGTCCGCCGGACTCGGTGGTGGCGGCGTGAAGCCGGTGTTGCTGGGATGCCGTGAGCAGATCGGGGACGGTGACCAGGAGCGTGGTGTCCGGACCTGCGGCGCGGGTGGCTTCGTCGAGAGTGGTGGCCACGCGTGTGGAGACGCCCTGGCCCCTGAGGAGTTCGGCGACGGCGCGACTGCCGTAGCGGTCTGCCGACCGGGGGTCGAGGCGGCCGTGCTGGTCGCCGGAGCGGGTGGCGGCGAGGGTGATCCCGGCGACCAGGAGGATCACGGCGGCGAGCAGCAGCCCGCGGGTGCGCGTCCAGATCTGACGGGGCGTCGCGTCGGTGGACGTGGAAGCGGGAGAGGCAGCGCTGGCGGGAGCCTGGGTGCCGGTCATTCGGCGGCTCCCCGGGCAGTCGCTTGCGCTGTGGGGCGCTGGGCGAGGGCGCTGAGATCCGGCTTCGTACGTTCCAGATCGGTGTCGAGGTCATACAGGCGGCGGTACGCGGCCTCGTTCGCCGTACGGCCCCCATACGTGACGTCGTCGAACTCGCGGGCGGCGGCGCGAAGTCGGTCGGCGTGGCCGGGCAGCGGACGCCCAGCCTCGGCAGCGGCCTCGTCGGCGGTGCGGCCGGGGCGCGGATCGAGGAGGGCGCGTTCCTCCAGAGAGCGGACGACCGCGCGCATCCGTTCCTGGACGGCCTGGGTCCAGCGGCCGGCTGCGGCGTGGGCCTCGGCGGCGGCGCGGTGCTCTGCGGCGCTGCGCGGGCGGTCGTCGAAGACCGTGCCGACGGTGGAGACAGCGCGCTTCGGAGTGCCCAGCCGCCACCACAGGGCGGCGATCAGGGCCAGGACGAACACGGCGATGGCGACCAGTCCGAGCGCGCCGCCCGGGGCCGCGCCCGAGGCGGCGTCGAACAGGCCGCCGACCCAGTCCCAGAACCGGTTGAGGGCGCGCTCCAGGAGGTTCGGGTCGCTCTCGTGGTACATCGGTTTGGACAGTTCGCGTCGTGCCGCCTCGCGGGCGGGCACGCGCGGAGTGTCCACCGGTGGTTCGCCGGCCGCTCGGACCAGCAGTCGCACCATGGTTGTGCCCCCCGCTGCGGACACCGCATCAGCTCCCGGGAGTCTCGTGGCCCGGCAGGTTCGCGGCGCGGGCGAGATCGAGGTCGAGGGCCTCGCGGCGGATGCGCTGGTCGATGTAGAGCAGCGCGGCCACACCGGCGGAGATCGGGTAGGTGATGGCCGAGCCGATCACGGCGCCGATCCCGGTGATGATCAGGAACGGCCAGCCGAAGTCGGAACTGGTCCCGGAGAAGAGGCTGCCGGCGCTGCCGTCGTCCACGAGCGTTCCGATCACGGTGAACGGGATCGCGATGATCATCGAGACGATGAACGTCAGGAGCAGCGTCAGCAGCGTGATGCCGAAGATCCGCCACCAGGCGCCGCGGACCAGCTTGGCGGACCGGCGCAGGGACTTGACGAGGCCCTGACGCTCCAGCATCAGCGCGGGGGCGGCGAGGCTGAACTGGACCAGCAGCCAGATGACGACCACGACGGCGGCCAGCCCGCCGAGCCCGGCCAGGGCCGCGCCCGCGTCGGATCCGATGAGCGCCCCGGGGAGGATGCCGATGCCGACGACCGCGCCCGCCATCAAGGGCAGCAGCACGAGGAGGCCGAGCAGGGGCAGCAGCCTCGGCCGGGCCTCCGCCCAGGCCTCCCGCAGCGTCACCGGGCGCCCCAGGACGGAGCGGCTGATGACGATGGTGAGGACCGCCGTGACGAAGAGCGTGCCGATCAGTGCGAGGACGCCGATGGGCAGCAGGCTGAGCAGGCTCGACCGCAGCGAGTCGAAGGCCTGGTCGATGGCCTCGGTGCCGGTGGCGTTCGGGTCGATCTCCGGAGGGTCCGGCAGGAGGTAGCGCTGGACGAGGATGTCCGCGATCTGCGTGATCACGGCGACCGTGATGGTGAGGCCGAGGACTGTGCGCCAGTGGGCGCGCATCGTCGACACCGCGCCGTCGAGGATCTCGCCGACCCCGAGCGGGCGGAGCGGGATGACGCCGGGCTTGGCGGCGGGCGCGGGGCCCCAGCCGGAGTTCCAGTTGCCGCCGGGAGCGGGAGGTTGGCCCCAGCCGCCCTGCTGGGGCCCAGGACGGCCCGGAGGAGGCGGGGGCGTGCCCTGGCCCGGGGTGGCGGCCGGAGGCGACCACTGGCCCGCCGGAGGCTGGTTCCGGGACCACTGGGAGGACGCGCGGGCCCGGTCGGAAGGCTCGGGCTGCCCGGGCGTGCCGGAGTCCTCGCCGTCGGAGGGGGCCGATCCGGGCGAAGCCCAGCCCGGAGAGTCGTTCACGGTCGTCCACCTCGTGGATTGGTCGTGGGACCAGCTCGGCGAGCCGGCTCGTTGGGGTTGGCAGCCATCGTGCCATGCGGTCCCGGGCCGCGGACCGGCCCCCGTATCTCGTTAGCACCTTCAATTGTCGGCGGCTCACCGGGCAGACTGGGCGGATGGCCGATCACGAGGTGCGATCCACCGTGGGCTCCGAGCCGCCGGGACTGGCACAGCTGCGCTGGGACGAGCCGCCGGAGGGGCCGGTGCTGGTGCTCCTCGACCAGACCCGGCTGCCGGCCGAGGAGGTCGAGCTGGTCTGTACGGATGTGCCGGCGCTGGTGCACGCCATCCAGACGCTGGCCGTCCGCGGGGCGCCGCTGCTGGGGATCGCCGGGGCGTACGGGGTGGCGCTGGCCGGGGTGCGCGGCTACGACGTGCAGGAGGCCGCGGCTCTGCTGGCGGCGGCGCGGCCCACCGCGGTGAACCTCGGGTACGGGGTCCGGCTGGCCCTGGGCGCGTATCAGGCGGCCGTCGACAAGGGCGCGGGTTCGCAGGAGGCCGGGGCGGTGGCGCTGGCGGCCGCGAAGGCCCTGCACCGTGCCGACGCGGAGGCCAGTGCCAGGATGGCGGCGCACGGCCTGGCACTGCTCGACGAGCTGTTGCCCGGCGGCAGCCACCGGGTGCTCACGCACTGCAACACCGGGCGGCTGGTCTCCGGCGGCGAGGGCACCGCGTTCGCGGTGGCACTGGCCGCGCACCGGGCGGGCCGGCTGCGGCGGCTGTGGGTGGACGAGACGCGACCGCTGCTGCAAGGAGCCAGACTGACCGCGTACGAGGCGGCCCGCAGCGGAATGGCGTACAGCTTGCTGACCGACAATGCTGCGGGTTCGCTGTTCGCGGCGGGGGAGGTGGACGCTGTGCTGATCGGGGCGGACCGGATCGCCGCGGACGGGTCGGTGGCCAACAAGGTGGGAAGCTATCCGCTCGCGGTGCTCGCCAAGTACCACCACGTGCCGTTCATCGTGGTGGCGCCGGTCACGACGGTGGACCTGGAAACCCCCGACGGGGCGGCGATCGAGGTCGAGCAGCGCCCCGGGCAGGAGGTGACGGAGCTCACCGGACCGCAGATCTCTGCGGCCGGGTGGGGGGCCGGCGGTGGACTGCCCGTGGCGCCGCTGGGGACGCAGGCGTACAACCCTGCCTTCGATGTGACGCCCCCCGAGCTGGTGACCGCGATAGTCACCGAGGAAGGTGTGCTCTCCCCCGTGACGGGGGGTGGGCTGAGAGAGCTGTGTGCCAGGTCACGCCAGGTAACGATTAGCTAATGGGATGATGACGTTTATGAAGGGACGCGTCCTTGTCGTCGACGACGACACCGCGCTGGCCGAGATGCTCGGCATTGTGCTGCGTGGAGAAGGTTTTGAGCCGTCGTTCGTAGCGGACGGCGACAAGGCACTGGCGGCATTCCGTGAGGCCAAGCCGGACCTGGTACTGCTGGACCTCATGCTGCCCGGACGGGACGGCATCGAGGTCTGCAGGCTGATCAGGGCCGAGTCAGGTGTGCCGATCGTCATGCTCACCGCCAAGAGCGACACCGTGGATGTGGTGGTCGGCCTGGAGTCCGGGGCGGACGACTACATCGTGAAGCCGTTCAAGCCGAAGGAACTGGTCGCCCGTATCCGGGCGCGCCTGAGGAGGTCGGAGGAGCCGGCGCCGGAACAACTGGCGATCGGTGATCTGGTGATCGACGTGGCGGGTCACTCCGTGAAGCGGGACGGGCAGTCCATCGCCCTGACCCCGCTGGAGTTCGACCTGCTGGTCGCGCTGGCCCGCAAGCCGTGGCAGGTGTTCACCCGCGAGGTGCTCCTGGAGCAGGTGTGGGGGTACCGGCACGCGGCGGACACGCGGCTGGTCAACGTGCACGTCCAGCGGCTGCGCTCGAAGGTCGAGAAGGACCCCGAGCGTCCGGAGATCGTGGTGACCGTCCGTGGTGTCGGTTACAAGGCCGGACCGAGCTGACATGTCCCGCGGCGGTGCTGCTCCGAAGCCCGGGAAGCCCGGGGTCCGTGGGGGGCGGGCTGCTGGTGAGGGACGTAAGAAGTCATGGGGCGGGCGGATCCTCCAGGAGGGCACGCCCGGCAGCCCCGTGCTGAGGCTCTTTGTGCGCTGGGTGCGGCGTCCGTTGCTGCCCGCGGTGCGGCTGTGGCGGCGCAACATCCAGCTGCGGGTGGTCGCCTCCACCCTGCTGATGTCGCTGGGTGTGGTGCTGCTGCTCGGGTTCGTTGTCATCGGTCAGGTGCGCAACGGGCTCCTCGTCACCAAGGAGAAGGCGTCCGAGAGCCAGTCCGCGGGCGGCTTCGCCGTGGCCAAGGACAAGGCCAGCGCCCCGGCGGCGCCGGGCGGACAGGACGACGGCGGCTCGGACGGGCGGGCCGGAAGCTCGGTGACCTGGCGCAGCGAGCTGGTGACCCAGCTCGCCAGCGGCGGGCAGGGTGCGTTCTACGTGGTCGCGCTGAGCGCCGACTCCGAGGACTCGCCCTCCAGCAACCGGGGCCCGCGCGCCTCGGGCGGCGTGGACCCGGTCTCCAGCGTCCCGCAGAGCCTGCGGGAAAACGTCGACCAGGGCACGGGCGCGTTCAAGACGTACGCCTCGATCAAGTACCTCGACGGGCAGGAGTCCAAGCCGGGGCTGGTCATCGGGACCAAGCTGAAGGACGTCGACGGCCAGGCCTACCAGCTGTACTACCTCTTCCCGCTGGCGCAGGAGGAGAAGACGCTGAGCCTGGTCAAGGGCACCCTTGCGACCGCCGGGCTGTTCCTGGTGGTGCTTCTCGGGGCGATCGCCTGGCTGGTGGTGCGGCAGGTCGTCACCCCGGTCCGGATGGCTGCGCAGATCGCGGAGCGGCTCTCCGCGGCCAAGCTCCAGGAGCGGATGAAGGTCACCGGCGAGGACGACATCGCGCGGCTCGGTGAGGCCTTCAACAAGATGGCGCAGAACCTCCAGATCAAGATCCAGCAGCTGGAGGAGTTGTCGCGGATGCAGCGGCGGTTCGTCTCGGACGTCTCGCACGAGCTGCGTACGCCGCTGACGACCGTACGGATGGCCGCGGACGTCATCCATGACGCGCGCGTCGACTTCGATCCGGTGACGGCGCGGTCGGCGGAGCTGCTGGCCGGGCAGCTCGACCGGTTCGAGTCGCTGCTCGCCGACCTGCTGGAGATCAGCCGGTTCGACGCGGGCGCGGCGGCCCTGGAGGCCGAGCCGATAGACCTGCGGAACGTCGTACGACGGGTGATCGAGGGTGCCGAGCCGCTCGCCGAGCGCAAGGGCACCCGGATACGGGTGGTCGGGGACGACCAGCCGGTGGTCGCGGAGGCCGACGCCCGAAGGGTCGAGCGGGTGCTGCGCAACCTCGTGGTCAACGCCGTGGAGCACGGCGAGGGCCGGGACGTGGTGGTGCGGATGGGCACGGCCGGCGGCGCCGTCGCGATCGCGGTGCGCGACTACGGCGTGGGCCTGAAGCCGGGCGAGGCGACCCGGGTGTTCAACCGCTTCTGGCGGGCCGACCCGGCCCGGGCCAGGACGACCGGAGGCACCGGTCTGGGACTGTCGATCGCGGTCGAGGACGCGCGGCTGCACGGCGGCTGGCTGCAGGCCTGGGGCGAGCCCGGTGGCGGCTCCCAGTTCCGGCTGACGCTGCCGCGTACGGCCGACGAGCCGCTGCGCGGATCACCGATACCGCTGGAGCCGGAGGACTCGCGGGCCGCGCGCGAGCGTGCCCGCCAGGGCGCGGCCGCTGAGCAGGGCAACGGGCTGCGGCTGGCGAGCGTGCCCGTCCAGCCCGCCGCCACCCGCTCCTCGCTGCCCGTGCCGCCCCGGCCCCCGGCCCCGCCGAGGACGTCCGGGCCGGCCGCCGATCCGACCGCGCTGCCCGGTGGCGGCGGGGCCAGAGTGGTGCCCCGGGTCAGTGACGCGCGCGTGGAGGGCGAATCCGTACCATCGCAGGCTGCTGACAGAGCGGCTGCCCCGGCAGCCGCCGACCAGGAGGAATCGGCTCGTGGGCGCTGATCGGGGGAGGGGCCGCGGCCGTCGGCTGCGGTCGGCCGCGCTGCTGGGCTGCGGCGGTGTGCTGGTGGCGGGGTGCGCGTCGATGCCCGACAGCGGTGACGTGCACGCGGTGCAGGCCTCGCAGCGCGCCGACTCGCAGGTGCAGGTGTACGCGGTGCCGCCGCGCGAGGGGGCGGCCGCCGACGAGATAGTCGACGGGTTCCTGGAGGCGATGACCAGTGACGACCCGCAGTTCGCGACGGCCCGCAAGTATCTGACGCCGCAGGCCGCGCGGACCTGGAAGCCGGATCTGGCGACCACGGTGCTGGCCGACGGGCCGAACCCGCAGCCGAACCGGACCAACGACAAGGACGACAGTTCGAGCTTCACGTTCAGGGTGACCGGGAAGCCGGTCGCCGTGGTGGACAAGCAGCACGCCTACCAGCCGGCCGGGCAGAAGTCGGCGTACAACGAGACGATCCATCTCGTACGGCAGAACACGCCCAGCGGCAAGGAATGGCGCATCGACGCCCTGCCCGAGGGGCTGCTGCTGGGCCAGTCGGACTTCCAGCGCATCTACCGTTCCGTCAACAAGTACTACTTCGCGTCGGGGCAGGACCGGCTGGTCGCCGATCCGGTGTACGTGCGTCAGCGCAACGATCCCGAGACGCAGATGAACCTGGTCACCCAGACGGTCATGGCCGTTCTGGAGGGGCCGACCAACTGGCTGCGGCCGGTGGTGGGTTCGCGCTTCCCGAGCGGTACGGCGCTGAAGGAGGGCACCAAGTCGCTCTCGTTCGACGACCGCAACGCGCTGAAGGTGCCGCTCAACGAGCGGGCGTCCAACGTCGGCGGGAGCCAGTGCCGCAAGATGGCGGCCCAACTGCTGTTCACGCTGCGGGATCTGACGGCGACCCGGGTCGGCCAGGTGGAGCTGGACCGGGCGAACGGCTCGCAGCTGTGCGTGCTCGGCGGCGACCAGGCCGAGGGGTACGCCCCGGACCGCATCTCGCCCAAGCCCGGCCAGTACTTCGTGGACGCGCAGGGGCGCCTCGCGCGGATGCGCGCCGGTGCGCGTGACAGTGCGGACAGCACCGACGGCGTCGACAGCACGGACGGGGACGTGGTCACCGAGCTGGTGCCCGGGCCGTTCGGCCGGGCCGAGCAGCGGCTGCGTACGGTCGCCGTGGAGCGGGACGAGAGGCGCGCGGCGGGGGTGACGACCGACGGCCGCTCGATGTACGTGGCGCCGATCGTGTACGACGGCGAGCTGGTGAAGACGCTCGTGACCAGCCAGAGCAAGGACCCGAAGGACGGGCTCTCGGCGCCGAGTTGGGACGGGCGCAACGACCTGTGGGTGGCCGACCGGGACCCGGGCCACCTCCGGCTGCTCCGCCTCGACCATGGCGAGGGCCAGCCGCAGGAGGTCGATGTCGCCGGTCTGAACGGGGCGCGCATCGAGCAGGTGCGGATGTCGGCGGACGGGGTGCGGATCGCGCTCCTGGTGAACGAGGGCGGCCACACGACGCTGCGGATCGGCCGCGTGGAGCGGATCGGCGACCCGGAGCACCCGCAGGTCTCCGTGGTGGAACTGCGCCCCGGAGCGCCGCAGATGGAGGATGTGACGGCCGTTTCCTGGGCCGGTCGCAGCCGCCTCGTCGTGGTCGGCAAGGAGTCCGGCGGGCTCCAGCAGCAGCTGCGCTATATGCAGACGGACGGCTCGCTTTCGGCCGCGGGCAATCTGCCGGGCGCCAACCGGGTGACCGAGATCGCCGCCGCGGACGACGAGCGGCTGCCGCTGGTGGCGCACTCGAAGGAGGACGGCATCGTACGGCTGCCGCCGGGCGCCAACTGGAAGACGGCGGTCAAGACGGGCTCCTCGCCGGTCTACCCGGGCTGACGGCCCCGCCGCCCCGGCGGTGGACGCTCGATCGTTCCGGTGACGGTGGCTCGGTCGCCCCGGTGGGTTGTCCACAGGGGTGGCCGGGCCGCCTTCCTGTTGGCAGAGTGGATGCCATGCGGGGATGGTGGCAGGAGATCTCCGGGCTGGTGCTGCCGGTTGCCTGCGGCGGCTGCGGCAGTCCCCGTACCGCGCTGTGCGAGCGGTGTGCGGCGGCGCTGCTCGGTGTGCGGGCACGGCGGGTCCGGCCTGCCCCCGAGCCCGCGGGACTGCCGGTGGTGTACGCGGCGGCCGTGTACGAGGACGCCGTACGGGCGGTGCTGCTCGCGCACAAGGAACGGGGCGCCCTGGGGCTGGCCGGGGCCCTCGGGCAGGCGCTCGCGGGCGCGGTGCGCGCGGCCGCCGGAGCGCCCCGGGACGGGCCGCTGCTGCTCGTGCCGGTGCCGTCGGCGCGGCGGGCGGTGCGGGCGCGCGGGCATGATCCGGCACGCCGGATCGCCCTGGCGGCGGCCGGGGAATTGCGGCGTACGGGCACGGACGCGCGCGTGGCGGCGGTGCTGCGCCAGCGGCGTGCGGTGGCGGACCAGTCGGGGCTGAGCGCCCGGCAGCGGCTGGCGAATCTGAGCGGGGCGCTGGAGGTGCCGGCGGGCGGTGACAGGCTGCTGGAGGGCGGCCGGGTGGTCCTGGTGGACGACCTGATGACCACGGGAGCCTCACTGGTGGAGGCGGCCCGGGCCGTCACGGGCGCCGGCAGGACGGCGACCGGGGCGGCCGTCGATGCCCCGCCGCACACGATTCCGGGATTCGCACGACGAACGGCGGCGGCCGCGGTCGTCGCGTCCACCGCGGCATCCTTCGAATAAACCGGAACTGACAGGGAACTTGCATCGTTGCAGGTAGTGAGAGGGAGAAAACACCGGAACGGAGGTACGTGCGAGTAGCGGGTGCCGACACCCGTCCGAGCGAGCTATGTTCGGTTGTGAGGAATGGCGAGAGCTGAGCCTCACTGAATGCACGGCCTTCTGGGTATTTCCCCGACCCTGAAGTCGGTGGGGTGGCGATCTTCCCCACGGGGGAGGAGGAGGTGAAAGTCGCCCAGTCCGAGACTCCGGTGGTCACCGGAGTCTGGTGCAAGAGGGAGATGCTCCGCAGTGAAGGCGGAGTGATCCGGGAACGGAGTTCTGCGTGGACATCGTCGTCAAGGGCCGCAAGACAGAGG
Organism: Streptomyces sp. NBC_00224; assembly: GCF_041435195.1. Lineage (NCBI taxonomy): Bacteria > Bacillati > Actinomycetota > Actinomycetes > Kitasatosporales > Streptomycetaceae > Streptomyces > Streptomyces sp. NBC_00224. Next base: position 3,982,559 of record NZ_CP108106.1, on the reverse strand, counting down.
TACCCGAGCGGTTCCGCAAGCACGTGGCCGAGAAGCTGAAGCTGGAGAAGATCCAGAAGCTCGACGGCAAGGTAATCAGCCTCGACGTCGAGGTGTCCAAGGAACACAACCCGCGGCAGGCCGACCGTTCTGACCGAGTGGAGATCACGCTGCACTCGCGTGGCCCGGTGATCCGGGCGGAGGCGGCGGCAGGCGACCCGTACGCAGCCCTCGACCTGGCCCACAGCAAGCTGGAGGCGCGGCTGCGCAAGCAGCACGACAAGCGCTACACGCGCAGGGGCAGCGGTCGGCTGTCGGCTGCCGAAGTGGCCGTCGTGGTGCCGGACGCCGCGGAGCTGAACGGAAGTGGGGAGCTCGTGAACCGTACGCCGGAGGAGGGCGTCCCCATCACCCGGATGGGATCGGTCGAAGTCCAGGGCGAAGGCCCGCTTGTGGTCCGCGAGAAGACCCATGTCGCCGCCCCGATGACGCTCGACCAGGCGCTCTACGAGATGGAGCTGGTCGGGCACGACTTCTACCTCTTCGTCGACTCCGAGACGAAGCAGCCCAGTGTCGTCTACCGGCGGCACGCCTACGACTACGGCGTGATTCATCTGGAATCGGACCCGCTCGCCGGTGAGGACGCGGGCGGCGCCGGTGGAGCGCTCGGCGGATGACCAGGTCGGCGGCGCGCTGAACGGATCCGTGCGGCGCGCCGTACCAGAGTGCGGTGATGCCCCTGGAGCGCTTGTGCGCCCCCAGGGGCACCATTGTGCGACTACTGGACCACCGCTCTGTCGGCCGGGCATGAAATCATGGCGTCGCACGCCAACCGCTCCTCCTCGGAGCGCGGTTGGTGCAGCAACACCAACTCGGGCCATGGCCTTCAGGGGGAGGAACGATGGCAGACAGCTTCGGGCCGGTGCACGACGGGTCGGCCCCGGACGGTTCTGACGGGGCTCCCACCGGCATGGAAGCCTCCGGATCGCGCAAGGAGCCGATCCGGGTCCTGGTCGTCGACGACCACGCGCTGTTCCGCCGGGGCCTGGAGATCGTGCTGGCCGCGGAGGAGGACATCCAGGTCGTCGGCGAGGCGGGCGACGGGGCGGAGGCCGTGGACAAGGCGGCGGACCTGCTTCCCGACATCGTGCTGATGGACGTACGGATGCCGAGGCGCGGCGGGATCGAGGCCTGCACCTCCATCAAGGAGGTGGCCCCCAGCGCGAAGATCATCATGCTGACGATCAGCGACGAGGAGGCCGACCTCTACGACGCGATCAAGGCGGGTGCGACGGGCTACCTCCTCAAGGAGATCTCCACCGACGAGGTGGCGACCGCGATCCGGGCGGTGGCGGACGGCCAGTCCCAGATCAGCCCGTCGATGGCGTCGAAGCTGCTCACCGAGTTCAAGTCGATGATCCAGCGCACCGACGAGCGCCGGCTGGTGCCCGCGCCGAGGCTCACCGACCGCGAGCTTGAGGTGCTCAAGCTCGTCGCCACGGGGATGAACAACCGCGACATCGCCAAGGAGTTGTTCATCTCCGAGAACACCGTGAAGAACCACGTCCGCAACATCCTGGAGAAGCTGCAGCTGCACTCCAGGATGGAGGCGGTGGTCTACGCGATGCGGGAGAAGATTCTGGAGATCCGCTAGGGCCTGCCCGGACCGATCCGCCGCGCGGCGCTCCTTTGGCCGGGCTCGGCTCAGGCCGCCGCGATCGCCGCCGTCAGCTCCCGGGCGATCCCCGGGGTGTCGGCGCGCTCGATCCGTACGGCGTCGCAGCCCACCCACTGCGCCGCCTCCAGCAGGGCCTGGGCCATCGGGGCTATGGCCTTCGGTGTGTCCAGGGAGACCTGCTTGGCCACCAGCGTGCGGCCCTCACGGGCGGGGTCGGCGCGGCCGAGCAGCCTGCCGCCCGCAAGCAGGGGCATCGCGAAGTATCCGTACACCCGCTTCGGCTTGGGGGTGTAGGCCTCCAGCCGGTGGCTGAAGCCGAAGATCCGCTCGGTGCGCGCGCGGTCCCAGATGAGCGAGTCGAAGGGCGACAGGAGCGTGGTGCGGTGGCGTCCGCGCGGCTCGGTGGCCAGCGCCTCAGGGTCCGCCCAGGCGGCCTTGTCCCAGCCCTGGACGGTGACGGGCACCAGGCCGGAGTCGGCGATCACCGCGTCCACCTGCTCGCCCTTCAGGCGGTGGTAGTCCGCGATGTCCGCGCGCGTGCCGACGCCGAGGGAGCGGCCCGCCAGCGCGACGAGTCGGCGCAGGCACTCGGTGTCGTCCAGCTCGTCGTGGAGGAAGGCGTCCGGGATGGCGCGCTCGGCCAGGTCGTACACCCGCTTCCAGCCGCGTCGTTCGGTGCACACCACCTCGCCGTACATCAGCGCGCGTTCGACGGCGACCTTGGACTCCGACCAGTCCCACCACTCGCCCTTGTTCTTGGCGCCGCCCAAGTCCGTCGCGGTCAGCGGGCCTTCGGCCCGCAGCTGCTTGATCACCTGCTCGTACGCCCCGTCGGGCAGGTCGTGGTGCCAGTGCGGGCGGGAGCGGTAGGCGCGCCGGCGGAAGGCGAAGTGCGGCCACTCCTCCACGGGGAGGATGCAGGCGGCATGCGACCAGTACTCGAAGGCGTGGCCGTCCGTCCAGTACGCCCCGTCCACCGCCTTGCGGCCCACCGCGCCCAGGCGTGCGTACGGAATCAGCTCGTGCGACCGGGCGAGGACCGAGATCGTGTCGAGCTGGACCGCGCCCAGGTGGCGCAGCACGCCCCGCACCCCGCCCCTGCGGTCGGGGGCGCCCATGAAGCCCTGGGCGCGCAGGGCGATGCGGCGGGCCTCGTCGGCGGAGAGTTGGGCGGCGGGACGCGGCAGGCTGGTCATGTTCCGCACGATAGACGGCGGCACTGACAATCCACCGGGGAGCGTCCCCGGCCGGGGCCCGGCCGCGCTCGCCTCACCCCCGGGACGGCAGGTACGCGCGCGTGGTGGGCAGGCCCAGGTCGCTGGGGAGGAGGCCGCCCACCCAGCTGTCGCGGCGGGTGCCGCCGTGGACGAGGGCCGCGCGCAGGGTGCCCTCCATGGTGAAGCCCGCCTTCTCGGCCACCGCGCGCGAGGCCGCGTTGCCGACCTCCGCCCGCCACTCCAGGCGCTCGACGCCCGCCGACTCGAAGGCCCAGCGGGCCGCCGCCACCGCAGCTTCGGTCATATAGCCGCGGCCCCGGTGCTCCTTGGCCGCCCAGAACCCCAGCTCGGCGACGTTCTCGCCGCGTCGCATGACGCCGACCATCGCCACCAGTGCGCCTTCTGCCGCCGCCCCCTCAGTCGCACCGGTCCCGGCGACCTCGTCGGCCTCACCCGCCCCGGAGGTATCCCTAAGACGTACCGCGAACGTGAATTCGGAGTCGTCCCGCCAGCCGTTGGGCGCGAAGGTGCCGGTGAAGGCCTCGGCGTGCTCGCGCAGGTACGGCGAGGGGACGGTGGTCCAGCGCTGGATGTCGGGGTCCTGACAGGCCGCGTACGCCCCGTCCGCGTCCTGCGGGCCGACGGGGCGCAGCAGCAGGCGCTCGGTGCTGAGGATGACTGGGTCCATCGGCCGATTCTCCGCGCGGGGCCGGATCGCACGCCAGGGCTTTTCGTGTTTCCCGGCACCTTCCGGGCGCCCTGTCCGTTGTCGTCATGGCAGACCTCCCGGCGTGGGCGGGTCCTCGCATACGATGGCCGTTGCCCAGAAGTAGTCAACCGTACTCGACCGCGCCAGGCCCGACCGGCAAGGAGACCAACCCCCGTGTCCGTCCTCTCAAAGCTCATGCGTGCAGGCGAAGGCAAGATCCTGCGCAAGCTGCACCGCATCGCGGACCAGGTCAACTCCATCGAAGAGGACTTCGTGAACCTCTCCGACGCCGAGCTCCGTGCCCTCACCGACGAGTACAAGGAGCGGTACGCGAACGGCGAGAGCCTGGACGACCTGCTCCCGGAAGCCTTCGCCACCGTCCGCGAGGCCGCCAAGCGCGTCCTCGGACAGCGCCACTACGACGTCCAGATGATGGGCGGCGCCGCGCTGCACCTCGGCTATGTCGCCGAGATGAAGACCGGTGAGGGCAAGACCCTCGTCGGCACGCTCCCGGCGTACCTCAACGCGCTCTCCGGCAAGGGCGTGCACCTGATCACGGTCAACGACTACCTGGCCGAGCGCGACTCCGAGATGATGGGCCGGGTGCACAAGTTCCTCGGTCTTGAGGTCGGCTGCATCCTGGCCAACATGTCGCCCGCCGAGCGCCGCGCGATGTACGCCTGCGACATCACGTACGGCACGAACAACGAGTTCGGCTTCGACTACCTGCGCGACAACATGGCGTGGTCCCAGGAAGAGCTCGTCCAGCGCGGCCACAACTTCGCGATCGTCGACGAGGTCGACTCGATCCTGGTCGACGAGGCGCGTACGCCGCTGATCATCTCCGGCCCGGCCGACCAGGCCACCAAGTGGTACGGCGACTTCGCCAAGCTGGTCACGCGCCTCACCAAGGGTGAGGCGGGGAACCCGCTGAAGGGCATCGAGGAGACCGGCGACTACGAGGTCGACGAGAAGAAGCGCACCGTCGCCATCCACGAGCCCGGCGTCGCCAAGGTCGAGGACTGGCTGGGCATCGACAACCTCTACGAGTCGGTGAACACCCCGCTCGTCGGCTACCTGAACAACGCCATCAAGGCGAAGGAACTGTTCAAGAAGGACAAGGACTACGTCGTCATGGACGGCGAAGTCATGATCGTCGACGAGCACACCGGCCGTATCCTCGCCGGCCGCCGCTACAACGAGGGCATGCACCAGGCGATCGAGGCGAAGGAAGGGGTGGACATCAAGGACGAGAACCAGACCCTCGCCACGATCACCCTGCAGAACTTCTTCCGCCTCTACAAGCGTCACGACCAGGAGGGCAAGGAAGAGCCCGGCCTCTCCGGCATGACCGGTACGGCGATGACCGAGGCGGCCGAGTTCCACCAGATCTACAAGCTCGGTGTCGTCCCGATCCCGACCAACCGCCCGATGGTCCGCAAGGACCAGTCCGACCTGATCTACCGCACCGAGGTCGCGAAGTTCGAGGCGGTCGTCGACGACATCGCCGACAAGCACGAGAAGGGCCAGCCGATCCTGGTCGGCACCACCTCGGTCGAGAAGTCCGAGTACCTCTCGCAGCAGCTCGCCAAGCGCGGTGTCCCGCACGAGGTGCTCAACGCCAAGCAGCACGAGCGCGAGGCGCCGATCATCGCCCAGGCCGGCCGCAAGGGCGCCGTCACCGTCGCCACCAACATGGCCGGCCGTGGTACGGACATCAAGCTCGGCGGCAACCCGGACGACCTCGCCGAGGCGGAGCTGCGCCAGCGCGGCCTCGACCCCGAGGAGCACATCGAGGAGTGGGCCGCGGCCCTGCCCGCCGCGCTGGAGAAGGCCGAGCAGGCCGTCAAGGCCGAGCACGACGAGGTCACGGAGCTGGGCGGTCTCTACGTCCTCGGTACCGAGCGGCACGAGTCGCGCCGGATCGACAACCAGCTGCGCGGCCGCTCCGGCCGTCAGGGCGACCCGGGCGAGTCCCGCTTCTACCTGTCGCTCGGCGACGACCTGATGCGCCTGTTCAAGGCCCAGATGGTCGAGCGCGTCATGTCGATGGCGAACGTGCCGGACGACGTGCCGATCGAGAACAAGATGGTGACGCGCGCGATCGCGTCGGCCCAGTCGCAGGTCGAGCAGCAGAACTTCGAGACGCGTAAGAACGTCCTGAAGTACGACGAGGTGCTCAACCGCCAGCGCGAGGTCATCTACGGCGAGCGCCGCCGCGTCCTGGAGGGCGAGGACCTGCACGAGCAGGTGCAGCACTTCATGGACGACACCATCGACGCCTACATCCAGGCGGAGACCGTCGAGGGCTTCGCCGAGGAGTGGGACCTGGACCGGCTGTGGGGCGCCTTCAAGCAGCTCTACCCGGTGAAGGTCACCGTGGAGGAGCTGGAGGAGGCGGCGGGCGACCGCGCGGGCATCACCGCCGAGTTCATCGCCGAGTCCATCAAGGACGACATCCACGAGCAGTACGCGGCGCGCGAGGAGCAGCTCGGCTCCGAGATCATGCGTGAGCTGGAGCGGCGCGTGGTCCTCTCGGTGCTCGACCGCAAGTGGCGCGAGCACCTCTACGAGATGGACTACCTCCAGGAGGGCATCGGCCTCCGTGCCATGGCGCAGAAGGACCCGCTGGTCGAGTACCAGCGCGAGGGCTTCGACATGTTCAACGCCATGATGGACGGCATCAAGGAGGAGTCCGTCGGCTATCTGTTCAACCTGGAGGTCCAGGTCGAGCAGCAGGTCGAGGAGGTCCCGGTCGAGGACGCGGCGCCCTCCGACAAGCCGTCGCTGGAGAAGGAGCCCGCCGGGGCGCGTCCGGAGATCCGGGCCAAGGGCCTGGACGCCCCGCAGCGCCCGGACCGGCTGCACTTCTCCGCCCCGACGGTGGACGGCGAGGGCGGTGTCGTCGAGGGCGACTTCGACAACGGCGACGAGCCGGCCCGCTCCGAGGCCGACGGCATGACCCGCGCGGAGCGCCGCAAGGCCCAGAAGAGCACGGGCGGCCGCCGCCGCAAGAAGTAGCCGCAGGGGCGCAGCCGCGAGGCGCGCAGTCAGCGGGTGGGGCCGGGCACCGTACGGGTGCCCGGCCCCACTTCTACGGCCGCACAGCGCCAGCGCAGGTCGGCGCCCTGCTCCAGGCGGAAGGCCATGGCGCGTACGTGGTCGCCGGCGCCGATGCGGGCGAACGCCTCGATGACGCCCGGCTGGGGCACGTACTCGTCGCAGTGCCGCACCACCGGCCGGCCCGAGGCCCGCAGCGGGCTGGCGGGGGCGAGCAGCACCAGTTGCTCGTACGCCTCGCCGACGGTGTGCCCCAGCATCCAGTGGACCGGGCGGTGGCCGCTGAGGACGGCGAGCAGGCGTTCCGCGAACCAGTAGCGGGGCAGCCGTCGGCGCCGCGCGAGCGCGGCGGTGGCGCCCGGCCTGCCGGGCCCCGGTCCCACCCGGTCGCTGCCCGGTCCCACGCGGTCGCCGCGGCCCGCAGGTCGGGTCCTGTCGGTCCGCGAGTCGGTCCGCGCCCTGTCGGTCCTGTTCATCTCTGTCGCCCCCTTTGATACCGGCCAGTAGCTTTCTGTTGGGGATCTTGTACGGGGGCGGCGGCGCCGGTCGCAAGGGCGTCGGGACGGGCGGGGCGGGGCCCGGGAGATTCACCTATCAGGGTGATGCGAGGCCTGGCGGGGCCGGTCGCGGCGGGGAATCCGGCGCCATGCACCCGAGGCCTCCGGTGCCGCGCGGGCAACCCGAAGGGGGACTCCCGCACGTATCCTGAGTGCGTCTTCCGACCAGAAAAGAGCGGCCTGTCATGCGCGTGTACCTCCCTCTGACCCTCCCTGGTCTCGCGACGGCGCACACGGCGGGAGAGCTCGGCCCCGGCCCGCTGACCGCCTACGCCGTCACGCCGGGGCTGCGCGAGTGGTACGTCTCGGACGACATCGAGGAGCTGGAGTACGCGGCGCTGAGCCGGGCCGCGGCCGCGTCGCTGCGGCTGCTCGCCGGGGATCCGGAGGCCGCCAGGCGCCGGGTCGTGGTCGCCGTGGACGTGCCCGACGGGGCCGCCTCGGCCGACCCCGACCGCAGTCTGGACGCGAGCGCGCTGGGCGAGGTGCGGATCCCCGGCCCGGTGCCGCTGGCCAAGGCGGCCGCGGTGCACGTGGACTCGGACGACGCGGTCACCGACGTCGCCGCGGCGGCCGGCGCGCTGGGCGCGGCGGACCAGGGCGACGACGACGCGCAGTTCACGGTCGACGGGGCCGAGGACCACGAGCTGCTGTGGTTCGGGGTGCAGGAGATTCCCAACCTGATCGGCTGACAGCCCCGCTGACCTGCGCTCTTGGGCACCTCATGGGCCCGAGCGGGGTCCGTTGTCAGTGGGGGTGGGTACCGTTCTGGCATGGGGAAGCGCACGACGCATCTGGTCTGGGACTGGAACGGCACACTGCTCGACGACATCGCCGCGGTCATCGAGGCGACCAACGCCGCCTTCGCGGAGCTCGGCCTGGAGCCGATCACGCTGGAGCGGTACCGCGAGCTGTACTGCGTGCCGATACCCCGCTTCTACGAGCGGCTGATGGGACGGCTGCCGACCGAGGCGGAGTGGCTCGTGATGGACGAGGCGTTCCACAAGCACTACTGGCGCCGGGCGGACGCCTGCGCGCTCACGGCGGGCGCGGCCGAGCTGCTCGCCGCGCGGCGGGCGGCCGGGCGCAGCCAGTCGCTGCTGTCGATGGCGCCGCACGAGCACCTGGTGCCGATCGTGCGGCGGCACGGCATCACCGAGCACTTCCTGAGGGTCGACGGACGCACCGGCCCCTCGCACGGCAGCAAGGCCGAGCACATGGTGCGGCATCTGACGCTGCTGCGGGAGGCGGGCGAGGGGATATCCGCCGACCGGATCGTGGTGATCGGGGACGCGGTGGACGACGCCGTGGCCGCGGCGCACGTAGGCGCGCGGGCGGTGCTGTTCACCGGCGGATCGCACAGCCGGGCCAGCCTCGCGATGGCGGGGGTGCCGGTGGTGGACACGCTGGCGGAAGCGGTCGAGACGGCGGAGCTGCTGGCGGGCTGACGGCCTCGTACGCACCCGGTGGGCTCTGCGGCGCCGGATGGTGCGGGACGCCCGGAGACGCCCCGCACACGGCGCCCAGGGGTGTTCAGGGGCGCTCAGGGGTGTTTCAGAGGGGGGCGTGCCGCGCCCGGCTACGTCACCGGCGCCTTCGCCCGCAGCACCGTGAGGAACTCCCGCATCCAGGCGGAGTGGTCCGGCCAGGCGCGGGCGGAGACCAGGGTGCCGTCGACGACCGTTTCCGCGTCGCGGAAGCTGGCGCCGGCGGCCTGCATGTCGAGTTCGAGGGCGGGGTACGCGGTGACCCGGCGGCCGCTGAGGCCGCCGATCGCGGCGGTCAGGAGGGGACCGTGACAGATCTGGGCGACCGGCTTGTCCGTGTCGAAGAAGGCCTTCAGGAGCTTGCGCAGCTCGGGGTCGTTGCGCAGGTATTCGGGCGCCCGGCCGCCCGGGATCACCAGTGCGGCGTACTGGCCGGGATCGACTTCCGAGAAGGCCAGGTCGGCCGGCCAGGTGTAGCCCGGCTTCTCGGTGTACGTGTCGAAGCCCGGCTCGAAGTCGTGGATCACGAACTGGAGCTTCTTGCGGGCGGGGGCGGCGATGTGGACGTCGTAGCCCTCCTCGCGCAGCCGCTGGTAGGGGTAGAGGACCTCCAGCGACTCCGCCGCGTCGCCGGTCACGATCAGGATCTTGGCTGCCATCGGTGCTCCCGGAGTCGACCGTGCGTGCCTGGCTCGTACAGGGTGCGCGGGGCTCTTCGCCCCGCTGTTCCTCGGGGTGTGCGCGGTGCGGTGCGCGGTGCCGCTCGGCGCACCGCGCGTACGGGGCAAACGTGCCCCGGCCCGGCCGGTTTGCCAAGAGGGCACGCGGACGGCGCGCGTCGCTGTCCAGAGTGTCAAACTTCGGGCCCCGCTTTTGTACACATACGGCTCGTGACGGTTCGGGGGGGCGGGACGATAGCCTTGACCCGTGATCAGCGCGATATCCCGCAGGGGCACTGACGCCCCTGCCCTGCGCCCGGAGTGCCACAGTGCCCGGGCCCTCGCTGATTCCCGTATCCCGGGCCCTTCGCCGAAAATGGCCAGTAACGACCCGGGCATCTCTCATCGCGGCATAACGTCGACTTCGACCGGACACCCCGCGTCGTGGCGTTGCGCCGCTTCTACCTACGTCACGCAACGGCGCGCGACAGGAGCCAGAGGACATGCAGACCAAGCTGGACGAAGCCAAGGCCGAGCTGCTCGCACGGGCCGCCCGGGTAGCTGAGAACAGCCCGTTGGGGGGCCCCGGCGGTCTGGGGGGCGCCCCCCAGGACCGGGCAGCCACTACCGGGTCCACGGGGGAGGAAGGTCCTGGCCAGGACGTCGTCCTCGGGTACCTCCAGCGCTACTACCTGCACACCGCTCCCGAGGACCTGGCCGACCGCGACCCGGTCGACGTCTTCGGCGCCGCCCTGTCGCACTACAGGCTGGCCGAAAACCGCCCGCAGGGCACCGCGAGCGTCCGGGTGCACACCCCGACCGTCGAGGAGAACGGCTGGACGTGCAGCCACTCGGTCGTCGAGGTCGTCACCGACGACATGCCCTTCCTCGTGGACTCCGTCACCAACGAGCTCTCCCGCCAGAGCCGCGGCATCCACGTCGTGATCCACCCGCAGGTCGTGGTCCGCCGCGATGTGACCGGCAAGCTCATCGAGGTCCTGGACACCGCCGCCCAGACCGGCGGCCTGCCGCACGACGCGCTCACCGAGTCCTGGATCCACGTCGAGATCGACCGTGAGACGGACCGCGCCGACCTGAAGCAGATCACCGCCGATCTGCTGCGGGTGCTGTCCGACGTACGGGAAGCCGTCGAGGACTGGGAGAAGATGCGCGACGCCTCGCTGCGCATCGCCGACGAGCTCCCCAAGGAGCCCAAGGCCGGCGACCTGCGCGACGAGGAGGTGGACGAGGCCCGGGAGCTGCTGCGCTGGCTCTCCGACGACCACTTCACCTTCCTCGGCTACCGCGAGTACGAGCTGCGCGAGGACGACTCGCTGGCGGCCGTGCCCGGCACCGGCCTCGGCATCCTGCGCTCCGACCCGCAGCACGTGGGCGACGACAGGCACCCGGTCAGCCCGTCGTTCGAGCGGCTGCCCGCCGACGCGCGCGCCAAGGCACGTGAGCACAAGCTCCTGGTGCTCACCAAGGCCAACAGCCGGTCCACCGTGCACCGGCCCTCCTACCTCGACTACGTCGGGGTGAAGAAGTTCGACGACAACGGCAACGTGATCGGCGAGCGCCGCTTCCTCGGCCTGTTCTCCTCGGCCGCGTACACCGAGTCGGTCCGCCGCGTCCCGGTCGTGCGCCGCAAGGTCGACGAGGTGCTGCGCGGCGCCGGGTTCTCGCCCAACAGCCACGACGGCCGCGACCTGCTCCAGATCCTGGAGACCTACCCGCGCGACGAGCTGTTCCAGACCCCGGCCGACCAGCTGCGCTCCATCGTCACCTCGGTGCTCTACCTCCAGGAGCGGCGCCGGCTGCGCCTCTACCTGCGCCAGGACGAGTACGGGCGCTACTACTCGGCGCTGATCTACCTGCCCCGCGACCGCTACACCACGGGCGTGCGGCTGCGGCTCATCGACATCCTCAAGGAAGAGCTCGGCGGCACCAGCGTCGACTTCACCGCCTGGAACACCGAGTCGATCCTCTCCCGGCTCCACTTCGTGGTCCGCGTGCCGGCGGGCACCGTGCTGCCCGACCTCACCGACGCCGACACCGAGCGCATCGAGGCCCGGCTCGTGGAGGCCGCCCGCTCCTGGGCCGACGGCTTCTCGGACGCGCTGAACGCCGAGTGCGGCGAGGAGCGCGCCGCCGAGCTGCTGCGCCGCTACGGCCACGCCTTCCCCGAGGGCTACAAGGCCGACCACTCGCCGCGCGCCGCCGTGGCCGACCTGGTCCACCTGGAGCAGCTCACCCACGGCCGCAAGGACTTCGCGCTCTCGCTGTACGAGCCGGTCAACGCGGCGCCCGGTGAGCGCCGGTTCAAGATCTACCGCATCGGCGAGCAGGTCTCGCTCTCGGCCGTGCTGCCGGTCCTCCAGCGCCTGGGCGTCGAGGTCACCGACGAGCGCCCCTACGAGCTGCGCTGCGCGGACCGTACGCACGCGTGGATCTACGACTTCGGCCTGCGCCTGCCGAAGAAGCTCAACGGCAACGGCGACTACCTCGCGGACGACGCCCGCGAGCGCTTCCAGGAGGCCTTCGCCGCCACCTGGACCGGCGCCGCCGAGAACGACGGCTTCAACTCGCTGGTGCTGCGCGCCGGGCTCAACTGGCGCCAGGCGATGGTGCTGCGCGCCTACGCCAAGTACCTGCGCCAGGCCGGTTCGACCTTCAGCCAGGACTATATGGAGGACACCCTCCGCGACAACGTCCACACCACCCGGCTGCTGGTCTCGCTTTTCGAGGCGCGGATGTCGCCGGGCCGCCAGAGCGCGGGTACCGAGCTCATCGACGGTCTGCTCGAAGAGCTGGACGGGGCGCTCGACCAGGTCGCCTCGCTCGACGAGGACCGCATCCTGCGCTCCTTCCTCACCGTCATCAAGGCGACGCTGCGGACGAACTACTTCCAGAAGAACGCCGAGGGCAACCCCCACGCGTACGTCTCGATGAAGTTCGACCCGCAGGCCATCCCGGACCTGCCGGCGCCCCGCCCGGCGTTCGAGATCTGGGTGTACTCGCCGCGCGTCGAGGGCGTGCACCTGCGCTTCGGCAAGGTCGCGCGCGGTGGTCTGCGCTGGTCCGACCGCCGCGAGGACTTCCGTACGGAGATCCTCGGCCTGGTCAAGGCGCAGATGGTGAAGAACACCGTCATCGTGCCGGTCGGCGCCAAGGGCGGCTTCGTCGCCAAGCAGCTCCCGGACCCGTCCGTGGACCGCGACGCGTGGCTGGCCGAGGGCATCGCCTCGTACAAGACGTTCATCTCGGCGCTGCTCGACATCACCGACAACCTGGTGGCGGGCGAGGTCGTGCCGCCGGCCGACGTGGTGCGCCACGACGAGGACGACACCTACCTGGTGGTCGCCGCCGACAAGGGCACCGCGACCTTCTCGGACATCGCCAACAACGTGGCGATCAGCTACGACTTCTGGCTCGGCGACGCGTTCGCCTCCGGCGGCTCCGCCGGATACGACCACAAGGGCATGGGCATCACCGCGCGCGGTGCCTGGGAGTCCGTCAAGCGGCACTTCCGCGAGCTCGGCCACGACAGCCAGACCCAGGACTTCACGGTCGTGGGTGTCGGTGACATGTCCGGTGACGTGTTCGGCAACGGCATGCTGCTCTCCGAGCACATCCGCCTGGTGGCCGCCTTCGACCACCGCCACATCTTCATCGACCCGGCCCCGGACGCGGCCGTCTCGTACGCCGAGCGCCGCCGCCTGTTCGACCTGCCCCGCAGCTCCTGGGCGGACTACAACAAGGAGCTGCTGTCCGCGGGCGGCGGCATCCACCCGCGTACCGCCAAGTCGATCCCGGTCAACGCGCAGATGCGCGCGGCCCTCGGCATCGAGCCGGACGTCGCCAAGCTGACGCCCGCCGAGCTGATGCAGGCGATCCTCAAGGCGCCGGTGGACCTGCTGTGGAACGGCGGCATCGGTACGTATGTGAAGTCGTCCGCCGAGTCCAACGCGGACGTCGGAGACAAGGCCAACGACGCGATCCGCGTCAACGGCGAGGACCTGCGGGTCAAGGTCGTCGGCGAGGGCGGCAACCTGGGTCTGACCCAGCTGGGCCGGATCGAGTTCGACCGCAACGGCGGCAAGGTCAACACCGACGCGATCGACAACAGCGCGGGCGTGGACACCTCCGACCACGAGGTGAACATCAAGATCCTGCTCAACGGTCTGGTCACGGACGGCGACATGACCGTCAAGCAGCGCAACAAGATCCTCGCCCAGATGACCGACGAGGTCGGCCAGCTGGTGCTGCGCAACAACTACGCGCAGAACACGGCCCTGGCCAACGCGGTCGCGCAGTCGCCGTCGCTGCTCCACGCCCACCAGCGGTTCATGCGCCGCCTCGGGCGCGACGGCCATCTGGACCGGGGTCTTGAGTTCCTGCCGACCGACCGCCAGATCCGCGAGCTGCTCAACAACGGGCGCGGGCTCAGCCAGCCCGAGCTCGCCGTCCTGCTCGCGTACACCAAGATCACGGTGGCCGACGAGCTGGTCCACACGGACCTGCCGGACGACCCGTACCTGCAGAAGCTGCTCCACGCGTACTTCCCGAAGCAGCTGCGCGAGAAGTTCGCCGAGGCCATCGACGGGCACGCGCTGCGCCGCGAGATCGTCACCACGGTCCTGGTCAACGACACGGTCAACACCGGTGGTTCGACCTTCCTGCACCGACTGCGGGAGGAGACCGGCGCGTCCATGGAGGAGATCGTCCGGGCGCAGACCGCGGCCCGCGAGATCTTCGGCCTGAGCGCGGTGTGGGACGCGGTCGAGGCGCTCGACAACAAGGTCGACGCCGACGTCCAGACCCGCATCCGGCTGCACTCGCGCCGTCTGGTCGAGCGCGGCACGCGCTGGCTGCTCAACAACCGGCCGCAGCCGCTCCAGATCGCCGAGACCATCACCGACTTCGCCGAGGGCGTCGAGAAGGTCTGGGGCGAGCTGGCGAAGATGCTCAAGGGCGCGGACCTGGAGTGGTACCAGTCGATCCTGGACGAGCTCACCGCGGCCGGGGTGCCGGACGTGCTCGCGCGCCGGGTCGCCGGGTTCTCCTCCGCGTTCCCGTCGCTCGACATCGTGGCGATCTCGGGCCGCACCGGCAAGGACCCGCTGGCCGTCGCCGAGGTGTACTACGACCTCGCGGACCGGCTGCGGATCACCCAGCTGATGGACCGGATCATCGAGCTGCCGCGGGCCGACCGCTGGCAGTCCATGGCCCGCGCCTCCATCCGCGAGGACCTGTACGCGGCGCACGCGGGGCTCACCCAGGACGTGCTCTCGGTCGGCAACGGCACCTCGTCGCCCGAGCAGCGCTTCAAGGCCTGGGAGGAGAAGAACGCGGCGATCCTCGGCCGCGCCCGCACCACCCTGGAGGAGATCCAGGGCTCGGACGCGTTCGATCTCGCGAACCTGTCGGTCGCGATGCGGACCATGCGGACGCTGCTGCGTACGCACAGCTAGCCAAAGGCTGAGGGGCGGCCACCGGTTGTGACCGGTGGCCGCCCCTCAGGCGTACGCAACGCGTCGCGTTCCTAGCGCGTCGCCTTCCAGAGCGTGACCGTGCCCTCGAACGCCGGGATGTTGTTGTCCGTGGACGGGGTCACCTTGGTGATCTTCCACATGGCCAGATTGCCCTTGGTGGTGAGCGAGCACATGGTGTCGCCCGCCTGGATCAGATGGTCGTCGTTGAGTGCCTGGGCCGAGGCAGAGTTGGGCAGCGGGTTCTGCAGCGCGCCCTCGCGGCACAGCTCCGGCGTGGTGCCGTTCGCCTTGCCCAGCGCCTGCTTGAAGTCCAGCCGGTCGTCACGCGCCTCGAACTCGGTGTTGTCGTAGGCGAGTTTGCCGGTCGGGTCCACCGCCGGGATGTCGAAGTCGATCTGCGTGGTGGAGAGCGACTCCGGCGTACGCAGGGTGATCGGCTTGTCCTGGAAGACCACCGTGTACGTGACGTTGGCGGGCGGCGCCGAACTGTCGTCGCTCGCCCCGTCCGAGGGCGTGGAGTCCGCCGCCGGGGACTGCTTCGGCGGGTTCTTGGCGGCGGGTGACTGCGTCGTGCCGCCCTTGGCCTGGTCGTCGCCGTCGTCCTTCTTGCCCTGGGTGATCCAGACCGCCGCGGCCGCGCCCGCACCGACCGCCACGACCAGGGCGGCCGCCATGAGGACGGTACGGATCCGGCGCTTCGGCTTCTTCTGCGGCGCACTCGGCGCCGGGGCGGGGGCGGGCGCCTGGGCGTGGGCCTGGGCGTGGGGGTGGGCGTGGGGGTGGACGGCGGGCTGCGGTGCCGTGCCGTAGCCCGCGCCGTACCCCGTGTCGTATGGAGCGCCGTACGCCGTGCCGTACCCGGGAACCGGGCCCGGCTGGGGACCCGTCTGCGGGGCGGGCGGTGCCTGGGCGGCCGGGGGCGTCGTCGGCGGGGCCTGCGGGGCCTGCGGGGCCGTGTGCGGCGGGGCCGGGGGCATCGCCGGGGCCGCGGTGGGCGGCAGCGGGGGCTGGGCCGGGGCGGGCTTCGGCGGCGTCGCGGCCGTCTGTTCACTGCGGACGATCTCCGCCGCCACCGCCGCCGGCAGCCAGCCGGTGAAGTCCCGCAGGGTGCGCCCCGACGCCTGCTCGCAGAGCGGGGCGAGGTCGGCCGGGGTGATGCGCCGCGCCGGGTCGGCGGTCAGCGTGCACTCCAACAGCGGGCGCAGCTCCGCCGGGTAGCCGCTCAGGTCCGGCGGGCGGTGCGCGGAGTTGGCGATCTGCGCGGCCACGGTGATGGCGCCGCCGTCGCCGTACGGGTGGCGGCCGGTGGCCGCGACGGCGGCGATCAGACCGAGCGAGAACACATCGCTGGCGGGCGTGAGCTGCTCGCCCAGCGCGTGCTCGGGCGACATGTACTGCGGCGTGCCGATCATGCCGCCGCTCGCGGTGAGCTGAGTGGCGTCGGCCGCGCGCGCGATGCCGAAGTCGATCACGTACGGGCCGCCGGAGCCGAGCAGCACGTTGCTGGGCTTCAGATCGCGGTGGATCACCCCGGCGGCGTGCACGGCGGTCAGGGCCTGGGCCGCGCAGCCGATGAGCTGGAAGACGGCGGGCAGCGGCAGCGGGCCGAACGAGGTCAGCGCGTCGTGCAGCGAGAGGCCCGGCACGTACTGCGTGGCGAGCCAGGGCTGGGCGCCGCTGGTGTCGTGGTCCACCACGGGCACGATGTGGTAGCCCTGCACCCGGCGGGCGGCCTGCACCTCCTGCTCGAAGCGGCGACGGAAGTCGGCGTCCTGGCCGTACTCCCGGCGGATCACCTTGAGCGCGACCGGCTGTCCGCCACGGGTGTGCGAGAGGTAGACCGTGCCCATACCGCCCTCGCCGATACGGGCGAGGAGCTGGTAGCCGGCGGTCTCGCGCGGGTCCTCGGGCCCGAGTGGACTGAGTGTGTCGCCGGATCTGCTGATGGTTCCTCCCCCGATCATGGCACCCGACGTGCCGTCAACTACTGCGGGCGCAGAGCCTACGCGGGCAGCAGCCGCCGGTACTACTCAGCTTCGGAACGCCTGGTCCCGCGCACCCGCCGGATGAACTCGGCCGCGTCGGGGTCGCTCACCGTCAGCGGCGCCGTCGGGGGCATCGCCGGGACCGTGGGGGCGTCCGGCAGCGCCATCCGCAGCCGAACCGCCGCCTCCTTCGCGGCGATCGCGGCCAGCTGCGGCGCGGGCAGCCAGTCCGCGAAGTCGAGCGGGCCGCGGCCGGACAGCCGGCGGCACAGCGCGGCCAACTCGGCGGCGGCGGGCCGTTCTTCGGGCCGGGCGGCCAGACAGAGCCGGAGCACCTCGCGCAGTGGTTCGGGGTACTGCGTGAGGTCGGGCGGCTCGCGGTCGGTGCCCGCGATGCGCGTGGCGACCGCCAGGGCGTTGCCCCGCCCGTACGGATGCTGCCCGGTTGCGGCGAGACCGGCGAGCAGCCCGAGCGCGAAGACGTCGGCGGCCGGGGTGAGTTCACGTCCGAGGGCGTGCTCGGGCGACATGTACTTCGGGGTGCCCACCAGCCTTCCGGTGGTGGTGAGCCGGACCGCCCCGGCGGCCTTGGCTATGCCGAAGTCGAGCAGCCAGGGGCCGTCGGCGGCGAGCAGTAGATTGCCGGGTTTCACATCGCGGTGGATCACCCCGGCGTGGTGCACGGAGTCCAGCGCGCGGGCCGCGCAGGCGAGCAGGTGCAGCACGGCCCCGGGCGGCAGCGGGCCGTGCGCCTCCAGGGCGTCGTCCAGCGGGACGCCCGGGATGTAGCGGGTGGCGAGCCAGGGGCGGGGGCCCTGCGCCGAGTGGTCCAGGACGGGGGCGACATGGGCCCCGTACACCCGCTGGGCGGCCTCGACCTCGCGCGCGAAGCGGCGGCGGAACTCCTCGTTCTCCGCGTACTCCCTGCGGATCAGTTTGAGTGCCACCGGCTGGCTGCCGCGGGTGCGGGAGAGGTAGACCGTGCCCATGCCGCCCTCGCCGATGCGGGCTTCCAGGACATAGCCGGAGATCTGGCGCGGGTCGTCCGCGCGCAGCGGCGGAAAACGCGTGTCGGACACCTCGATCCCCCTTCCCCCAGGGCCTCTTGCGGCGCTGCCGAGGCCCTCCTGCCGATGAGGAACGAGACTATCGCGGCCCACTGACAACGGGCCGCGCGGCCGTCGCCGTCCACAGGCGCCGGCAGGAGAGCAGCGCGGCGCCGAGCAGCAGTCCGTTGCGCAGCACCATCAGCGAGGTGCCGACCGCGGTCCCGGCCATGACCTGGTCGTACAGGGTAGGGAAGGCGAGGGCGCTGAGGGCCGCGGCGGGCAGCGTCAGGAGTGCGACGGGCCGCTGGCTGGTCTGCCGGGAGGTCAGGCACACGGCGGCGAGGCCGAGCAGCCAGATCAGGTACTGCGGGCTGATCACCCGGCTGGTCACGGTGAACAGCAGGACCGCGCAGAGCGCCGCGTCGGCCGGGGTGGCCGCCGTCCACCGGCGCGCCCTGACCCGCCACAGCAGCAGCCAGCAGAGCGCGGCCGCGGTCAGGGTGAGCGCGAGGGCGGCCACGCTCGACACGTACGGGCCGGTGTACTCCATCGCCCCGTACCGGTAGACGACCCGGCCGGGCCAGTGCGCGAGCAGGTGCGCGAGCTGGAGGCCGGTGCCGCCGAGGGACTCGATCTGCACGCCCCGGTTCCCCTGCTGGCGCAGGAAGTCGAGGGTGTGGCCGAAGCCGAGGGCGAGGACGGCGAGCAGGGCGGCGGCCGCGCCGAGCGCCGCCGTCCACGACGCGCGCGTGGTGCGGCCGCGCGGGGTGCCGATCAGGGTCAGGGCGGGCCAGACCTTGACGAGGGCGCCGAGGCCCGCGAGCGCCCCGCCGAGCCGCGGTCTGCGCCGTACGCAGAGCAGGGCGGCCACGGCCGGGGCGGTGACCAGGACGTCGTAGCGGCCGTACGGGAGGTGGAGCAGCAGCGGCAGGCCGCCCACCCACAGCCAGGCCCCCGCCGCGCTGCCGCCCGCCCGGGCCCCGGCCCGTACAAGGGCGCAGGCGATCAGCGCGTCGGCGGCCAGGGTGAGCGCGACGAACGCCTGGAAGAAGGTCAGGAAGGGCAGCAGTGAGGGGGCGAGGATCACCGCGCCCGCGCCCGGCGGGTACTGCCAGGTGGGGTCGCCGTACGGGAAGTGACCGGCGGTCAGCTGCTCGTACCACTGGCGGTACAGGACGTACACCTCGCCGGTCACTCCGCCGACGCCGATCGAGTCGTCGACGAGGAGGAACAGCATCAACGCGCGCGTGGCGAGCCAGGTGGCGGCGACGGCGGCGTACCGGGTGCGGCGGCCGGCGGCGCCCGGGTCGGGGGCGGCGGACGGGGCGGGGATGCGCAGCTGCTGGGTCGTCATCGACCAGAAGTTTAGACCGGTTTGGGATATTTATTCGTACTAGTTGTAGGAGGTTGACCCTATTTCTTCTTGGTGTACTCCTCGTACGCGGCGACGACTTCCTCGGCCGGGCCGTCCATCCGCAGGACCCCCGACTCCAGCCAGATGGCCCGGTCGCAGGTCTGCTTGATGGTGCCGTTGCTGTGGCTGACCAGGAAGACCGTGCCCGCCTCGGCGCGCAGCTCCTCGATCCGCTCCTGGCTGCGCCGCTGGAAGCGGGCGTCGCCGGTGGAGAGCGCCTCGTCGATCAGCAGCACGTCGTGGGACTTGGCGGCGGCGATGGAGAACCGCAGCCGGGCGCCCATGCCGGAGGAGTACGTACGCATCGGGAGCGAGATGAAGTCGCCCTTCTCGTTGATCCCGGAGAACTCGACGATGTCGTCGTAGCGGTCCCGGACCTCCTCGCGGGACATGCCCATGGCGAGTCCGCCGAGGGTGACGTTGCGCTCGCCGCTGAGGTCGTTCATCAGTGCCGCGTTGACGCCGAGCAGGGAGGGCTGGCCCTGGGTGAAGATCCTGCCCTCGGCGGTCGGGAGCAGCCCGGCGACGGCCTTGAGGAGGGTCGACTTGCCCGAGCCGTTGGAGCCGATCAGGCCGATCGCCTCACCCTTGCGGGCGACGAAGCTGACGCCCTTGACGGCGTGCACCTCGCGGATGCCCGGGGTGGCCCTGCGGGAGGCGATCCGGCTGAGCGCGGAGGTCGCGCTGCCCCTGCCCTTGGTGGAGCCGCCGTTGACCTTGTAGACGACGTGGACGTCTTCGGCGATCACGGTGGGAGCGCCGAGCGCGGTGGAGGCGCCGATCACGGCGGGAGTGCTGTCAGCCACGGCCGTACTTCTCCTCTGCCTTCCAGAAGTAGATGAACCCGGCGACCAGGGCGAGGAGCGCCCAGCCGCCCGCGACGGCCCACACGTGCGGCGGGAGCTGCTTCGCCTTGAAGCTGTGGATCAGCGCGAAGCGCATCAGGTCGATGTAGACGGCGGCCGGGTTGTACTGGAGGACCTTCACCAGGCCGTGCGGCAGCGAGCTGCGGGTCATCAGCTGCGGCAGGCTCCACATGACGCCCGAGACGTACATCCAGGTGCGCAGGACGAACGGCATCAGCTGCGAGACGTCCGGGGTCTTGCTGGCGACCCGGGCCATCGCGAGCGACAGACCGGTGTTGAACATGGCCTGGAGGATCAGCGCCGGGACGGCGATCAGCCAGGACATCGCCGGGTAGACGCCGACGGCGACCAGGATCATCGCGAGCGCGGCGATGGAGAAGAGCAGCTGCTGGAGCTGCTGGAGCGCGAGCGCGATGGGCAGCGACGCGCGCGGGAAGTGCAGGGCGCGCACCAGGCCCATGTTGCCGGTGATCGCGCGTGTGCCCGACATGATCGAGTTGGCGGTGAAGGTCCAGATGAAGACGCCGGTGACCAGGAACGGGATGTAGTCCGGGACGCCCTGCTTGGTGCCCATCAGGATGCCGAAGATGAAGTAGTAGACCGTCGCGTTGAGCAGCGGGGTCATCAGCTGCCAGATCTGGCCCAGCTTCGCCTCGCTGTACTGCGCGGTGAGCTTGGCGGTGGCGAACGCCGAGATGAAGTGGCGGCGCTCCCAGAGCTGGTGGACGTACTCCTTCAGGGTCGGCCGGGCTCCGCTGACCGTCAGGCCGTACTTGGCGGCCAGTTCGGCGGCGCCCAGGCCCTGGTCGGGGTCGACGGGCCGGGTGTCCTGCGCGGGGACCGGCGGGGCCGGCGGTGCTGCGGTCTGGCTCACAACGATCGCTTTCGACGTGGCTTCGCGGACGGGTGCTCTTCGCGGGGACGCGGTGTCTCAAGGCCGGGGTGTGGCCGGGCGGTGAACCCGAGGTTACGACGGGACGGGTCCGTATCGTCGTAACGGTGAGAGTAGGACGGGATGACGTCGCAACGCAACCGTCTCGTCGTATCGCTATGCTCAAGACATGACCAACTCGGACGCCCCGGCCCCCGCCGCACCCCAGCGCCGCACCCCGGCCGGTGCCGCCGTGCTGCGCTCCGACGTGACCGAGGCCATCCGCAAGGCCGTGTTCGAGGAGCTGGCGTCGGTCGGGTTCGCCCGGATGTCGATCGAGGGCATCGCACGCCGCGCCGGAGTGGGCAAGACGGCCGTCTACCGCCGCTGGAAGTCCAAGCTGAGCCTGGTCCTCGACCTGGTGTCCGCCTTCGCCGCGCAGGGCCTGCCGGTGCCCCACACGGGCTCGCTGTACGGGGACATCCGGGCGCTGCTCGCGGTGGCGTCGCTCGCCCTGCGCCACCCGGTCGCCTCCCAGGTGATCCCGGACCTGCTCGTCGAGTCCGTCCGCCACCCGGAGATCGCCGACGCCATCAAGAAGGCGCTGCTCGACGGCCAGAAGGGCGTCGCGGCGGTCGTCGTGCGCGAGGCCGTGGAGCGCGGCGAACTCCCCGAGGGCGCCGACCCGGACCGGGCCCTCGACCTGATCGTCGGCCCGCTGTACTGGCGGCTCGTGGTGGTCCGGGGCGACCTGCCGAAGGGGTACCTGGACGATCTGGCCACGTCGGCCGTGGCGGCACTGAAGGCGACGGGCTGAGACGGCGACGGGGCCGGGCGTTCACTACGTACTACGTACGTGAGGCGTGCGAGCCGTCGTACTACGTACGTGAGGCGTGCGCGTCGTCGCGCCCGAGGCCCCGCCCCTCACCCCCTCCCGTACTCGACCCTCGCCAGCACCTCGCCGCTGTGCGGGCTGAACGCGACCACCACGGCCTCCTCGGGGAGGCGTTCCTCGGGTGTGAGCAGCAGCCAGTGGACGCCGTAGCGGCGTGCGATGGCCGCGCGCGCGTGGCGGGGCGTCGACGGGGACAGATACCGCTTCACCGCCGCCTTGCGGCGCAGCCGTTCGGGCTCCGCCAGCGCCGGGTCGGGCCAGACCGGGGCGACCAGGAAGGGCCCGTACCCGGGCAGTGAACGGACTACGTAGTAGTCGTCCGCGAGGACCGTCTCGCCGGGCGGGATGTGCTGGGCGGCCCAGCCGTACGTGTCCCAGTGCGGCGGGCGCTCGACGCCCCGCACCCCCAGGCTCGGCGTCACCGCCCCGGCCTGGGCCGAGACGAACCCCAGGCACGCCCCGGCCGCCGCGAGCGGGGCCAGCGCGCGGCGGGCCGTGGACCAGGGGAGCGGCCGGGCCAGCTCGACGGCGAGCGCGACCTGCGCGGGGACCGGGGCGACCGCGAGCAGCCGGCCGTACGTGTAGTGGCCGCTGACCCAGCCGTACAGGACGACCAGCCAGAACAGCAGCGTCATCAGCGCCAGCGGATCGCGCCGGTCGCGGCGCAGGCGCAGCAGCAGGGCGGGCGCGCCGAGCAGGGCCGCCAGCCAGTAACGGCCGGTCAGATCTTCATATAGGGCCCTGTGCATGGAATCGATGCCGGTGTCACCGACGAGTGTGAAGATGTCGCAGTACGGCCAGGTCACCGTCACCGCCAGCGCGCCCGCCCCCGCCAGCGCACAGCGGGCGGCCGTCGCGCGGCTCCACGCCCCCTCGCGTGCGAGGGCGAGCCCGGCCGTGCCGAGCACCGCGGCGATCGCGATGATCGGGTGGACGAGGACGACCACGCCGGTCAGTACGCCGAGCGCGGCGTACTCCAGCGGGGCCGCGCGCCACCGAGGGGTGCTGGAAGAACGTTCCGTCATACGGCCTGTCAGGGCCCAGATGTGAAAGGTGAGTCCGATGGCGAACGTGCTCGGGTAGGACAGGTTGCCGGTCATCGACAGCAGGCCGAGGAACCCGCTCCACCACGTCACGGCGGTGCCCCACAGCACCGCCGAGAAGGCCAGCGCGAACACCGGCGCCCACGCGCGCGTGGAGAACAGCCGGGTGAAGCGGCCGAGTCCGGTGATCAGCACCAGCAGGTTGACCGGCCCGAAGAGCCGCACCACCACCCGGCCGGGCAGCTCGGTGAGGTGCGCGAACAGGCCCTGGACCACCGAGTACGGCGAGTAGTACGGGCTGCCCGCGCCCGGCAGGTCGGCCATCGGGTGGGCGGGGTTGAGCAGATCGGCCTTCAGCCGCTCCACCACGGCGGCGTGCGTGCCGAGGTCGCAGCACATCGGCACCCGCCAGGCCGCCGCCGATATCACCAGCCAGAACACCCCGCCCAGCACGAAGTACGGCGTGACGCGCCAGGCGGGACCCGGGGGCGGCGCGTCGGCGGGGCGGACGGCCGCGCGCCGGGGCGCCGGAAGCCGGGCGGGGCCGGTGGGAGGAAAGGTACGCACAGGTCATCGGTTCCGTGGGGGTCCGCATCTGTCCCGGCATCCCGCCTCGATCACCCGATCAGCAGCCCGTCGTCAGCCGGTCGACGACCCGGGCCGCCGCCCGCCCGTCGTCCAGGTCGCAGAACGCGGTGCGGAAGGCCGCGTACGCGTCCGCGTGGGCCGCGGCGACCGTCTCCGGCTCCCGCAGCGCCTCCGCCACGGCGCCGGTGTCCGTGAGCAGCGGGCCGGGGGCCAGCGCCTCGAAGTCGGCGTAGAAGCCGCGCGCGGTGTCGCGGTAGTGGGCGAGGTCGTACGTGTGGAAGAGCATCGGGCGGCCGGTGTGGACGAAGCCGCAGATCAGCCCGGAGTAGTCGGTGACCAGGACGTCGGCGGCCAGCAGCAGCCCGGATGTCGTGGGGTGCGCCGAGACGTCACGGCCGCCGGGCGCGACTCCCGCTACGCGCGCGTGGCGCCGCACCAGTACGAGGTGGTCCTCCCCGAGCTTGCGCTCCAGCTCGACGAGGTCGAGCCCGGCCGGGTCGAAGCGGTGGGTGGCGGGGTGGCCGGGGTCGAGGGGGAGGTGGGTGCGGTAGGTGGGCGCGTAGAGCACCACGCGCGCGTCGGGGCCCGCGCCGAGGGCGGCGCGCACCCGGGCGCGGACGCGGTCCCGGCCGGGCGCGAGGAGCGGGTCGTTGGCCGGGTTGCCCGCCTCCAGGACCTCGCCGTCGTACGAGAGGGCCCGGCGCAGCACCGGCGTGGCCCACCGGCTGGGCGACACGAGCAGCGACCACTGGCGGGCCAGGCGCGGCAGTGCCTCGATACGGCGGTGGTCGGCGTGCGGGGTGCCGGTCAGATCGGTGCCGATCCGGCCGAGCGGGGTGCCGTGCCAGGTCTGCACGACGGTCTGCCCCGGCCGCCGCTCGAACCACTCGGGCAGGTGGTCGTCGGTGACGATGTGCCGGGCGGTCGCCAGCGCCTCGTACCAGCCACGGCTGTACTGCTCGACGGGCGCGGCGCCGGGCGGGGCCGCGCGCAGCCGGTCGCCGGTGACCCACAGCGGGGTCAATCCGCTGTCCCGGCCGCCCAGTTCGGCCAGCACCGCGCGCGGGGAGTCGCCGCCCGCGAACAGGACGGTGTCGCTCAACGGGCCGTGGCGGCGCCGGTCCGGGTAGTACGCCGTCCGCAGCCCGCGCTGCCGGTACGCCCCGCGCTCGGCCTCGGCGAGGGGCGACCCGGCGACGAGCTCCAGCCGGTCGCCGTGGCGGCGGGCCGCGGTGAACCCGCGTCCGGCGAGGCTGTGTTGGCGGGGGAGCGCGGCACCGGCCGATGTCAGCAGGCGTACCGGAAAGTCACCCAGAAGTGTGGACCAGCGGCCCTCCACCAGGGAGGCCGTCGTTTCCGGAGGCACGGTCGCCCGGAAGCGCACGCCGTCCCGGGCGACCGGCACGGCGACCTCTTCGCGCAGAACGGTGTGGCGCAGCACCAGGCGGGCGGCGGCGTCCCGGACATCGTCCGCGCCCCACGTCCCCGCCACGGTCAGAGTGCCGTCGGCGGCCCAGGCGACCGTGTCGGCGAGCGGCCGCCGGGTGAGCTCGACCGCCAGGTTCCCGGCCGCGTCCGCGCGCAGGCACAGACGGCCGAGGGCGCGCCCGGGAGCCAGGTCCAGCACGGCCGGGACCGTGCCCAGGCTCCCGTCGGGATACCGGAAACGGGCCTCCCAGCGGTCCGCGTCCGGGGGTTCCACGCCCCGGGGCGCGATGTGGGGCGCGGGCGGTACGCCGGTGAGCCCGGCGAGGGGCACCCTCACGGCGAACCCGGCACGGTCCCGCCGCTCCCGCACAGGGAAGCTGAACTCCGTGCCGGAGGGCGGGTGGTGCAGGGAGAGATGGGTGGGGTGGGGGGCGGGGCCGTGGAGCCGGCCCAGGAGCTCGATGGTGGCTGGGGCTGGGGCTGGGGCTGGGGCTGGGGCCGTGCCGGTGCCGGTGCTCTCGTCCGTGCCCGTGCCCGCACGCCCGTCCGTGCCGGTGCTGGTGCACGTGCCTGCGTCCACGCCCTCGCCCTCGCCCACCCCCGCGTCCGCGAGCCGGGATGCCTCGGCCCCGTGAGTTCCGGGCAGGGGTGCCTCGACCGCCCGGTGGGCCTCCACCCGCGCCCCGTACCGCCGTACCGACAGCACCAACCGGCCCTCCCGGTACGCGGCCACCAGCCGTCTCCCGTCGGCCACTTCGTACACCCGGGGCTGGTCCTCGGAGCGGCCCAGGGGGCGGATGGCGGCCCGTCGGATCGTGCCGCCGCCGGCCCCGGTTCCGGCGAGCACCACGCCCACCGTCCACTCGCCTTCACCGAGGCGGGCCGGGTCGAGTGTGGTCTCGAAGCCCGAGCGGTCGTAGTCGTGGAGCTCTTGGGCGGCGTTGTCAGTGGCGAGTGGCAGGCTGATGGTGCGGGTCGGGAAGCGGCGCAGCCGGCGGGTGCCGTGCTCCTGGGCCAGCGCGAGCACCAGCCTGCCCGGACCGGCGTTGCGTACGTACGCGAAGCCGGTCAGGCGCAGGGTTCCGTCCGGCTGCCGCTCCACCGCCGACAGCCGGGCCACCACCGGCAGTTCACCGCGCCGCACCCGGGCGGCGCGGCCCGTCAGCGCTCCGACGCCCGGGTACGAGACGCGGCCGCCCCGCACCGTGTACGTACCCACCCCGTTGGCCTGCTCGAAGGCCAGCACCTCGACCAGCTCCGCGAGCCGGTCCTCCCGCACCAGCTGCCACTTGACCCGCAGGTCGGGCGGCAGCCCCCGGGTGACGTCCGTGCCCGCGCGCTCCAGGAACGCCCGGGCGCCGGTCATGAAGGCCGCCCGGTAGGCGGGCCCGCCCATCGGCAGGCCCTCCAGGAAGTAGACGAAGTCGTCCCGCAGACAGGAGGTGTCGTAGTGCCGCCGCTGATCCGGCCTGGCCCCGGCCAGGAACCCGCTGACGTCCTCGCACGCGGCGATCCGGTCCCGTACGCCCCGGACGTCGGTGCGCAGACGGGTGATCGAGCCTTCGCGCACCCGCCAGTAGTAGACGTGGTCGCGGAGGACGTCCACGGCGTCGGCGAGATGGTGCGCCGGAATCACCACCGGGGTGTCCTCGTACAGCCGGCCCACCGGAAAGGTGAATCCGTGGCGGTCCCAGAACGAGCGGCGGAAGACCTTGTTCCAGGCGACGCGGTCGGTGCTCAGTCGAGGGTCGCGGGTGATGTGGGTGCCGATCCGGTCGGCGGTGAGCCAGCGGTACTGCCAGGCCTGGCGCCGCCCGCCCGGGTCCAGGCGCCATACGTTGCCGGAGGCGAAGTCGGAGCCGGAGGCGTCGAGGGAGGCGGTGAGCCGGGCGTAGGCGTGGGGTGCCAGGACGTCGTCGCTGTCGGCGAAGGCGAGGTACTCGGTGCCGGGGGCGGTGTGCGCGACGCCCGTGTTGCGGGCGGCGCTGAGCCCGGCGTTGGGCTGCCGTACGTAACGGAAGCGGGCGTCCCGGCGGGTGAACTCCCTTGCGATGCGGGGGCTGTCGTCGGTCGAGCCGTCATCCACGAGGACCACGTCGAGGGCGGTCATGGTCTGCGCGGCCAGAGAGGTGAGGCACTCCTCCAGGTAGGGGGCGACGTTGTGGACGGGGACGACCACGCTCAGCCTCGGCGCGGGCGGTGGTGGTGCCTGGGGCTTTGGCACCTGCGGTACCGGCGCTTCCGGGGGAACGGGCTGCGGTGGGTTCACGCCCGGTCAACCCGGGTGTCCTGTACTGGTTACCGATCGTGCCCCGATCGGGTGACGGTGCGCGCCGGGGGTGGTGGCCGGTGGTTACGCTCGGCTGCCATGCCGGAGGCGGACGCGGAGGCGTGGGTGCGGAGCGGGGGCGGGGTGCGTACTTGCCCGGGGGCGGGGTGCCGCTGTGCCCACCCGTGCCGCCCCAGCGGCACAACTGCCCACAGCGGGAGCGGGAGTGGCGGCGGCAGCAGCCGGGGTGGTGGCGGCAGCGGTGGCAGCGGGAGCGGTGGCAGCGGCGGGAGCGGGCGTCGGGGCGTGGCCCGGGAGTTGGCCGCGCGCGCCAAAAAACACATCCGCGCCCGCATCCTCCGTCTTCTCTACCGTGTCGATCTCCACCGGCCCCTCGACCCGGACCTCGTCGTCCACGGGGCGTACTGGAATCGGGGTGTTGCCTGTAATCCCGCCGCCATTCACGCCAAGGCGCTGGAGATCGTGCCTCGGCTGCGGCATGTGTGGGTGGTGGGCAGTCGGCACGTCGGGCGGGTGCCGGACGGGGTGGAGCACGTCGTCGCGGGGTCGCGGGCGTACTGGCGGGTCATGGCGACGGCCACGTACCTCGTCAACAACTCCAGTTTTCCCGGTGGGTTCAGCAAGCGGGACGGGCAGGTCTATCTCCAGACCCATCACGGGACCCCGCTCAAGTCCATGGGGCTCGACCAGCGCCGCTATCCGGCCTCCGCCCGTGGCATGGACTTCGAGAAGATCCTCGCGCACGTCGGCCAGTGGGACTTCAGCCTCGCCGCGAACCCCCACGCGGCCGAGGTCTGGGAACGGGTCTACCCGGCCGCGTACGAGCAGCTGCATCTCGGCCAGCCGCGCAACGACCGGTATTTCACCGCCACTTCGGACGAGGTGGCCGCCATTCGCGCCTCTCTCGGCATCGCACCCGGGAGCCGCGTGCTCCTCTACGCCCCGACCCACCGGGACGAAGGGGCCGGCCACTTTTCGCCCCCGCTCGATCTGGAGAGATTCGTGCGGGAGACCGGTGACGAGTACGTCCTGCTGGTGCGGGCGCACTACTTCCACGGGACCTCGGCGGGGCTCGCCGATACTCATCCCCGGGTCGTGGACGTCACCGGGCACCCCCGTGTCGAGGACCTCTGCCTCGCCTCGGATGCGCTGATCACCGACTATTCGTCGCTGCTCTTCGACTATGCCTGCCTCGACCGTCCGATCGTCGTGCACGCACCGGACTGGCAGGCCTACCGGGCCACCCGGGGTACGTACTTCGACCTCCTCTCAGGGCGCCCCGGCGACACCCCTGGTGCCCTCTCCACCAGTGACGACGAGCTGATCGGGCTGTTCCGGGACGGTGGCTGGGACTCGGAGGCGAGTGCCGGGCTGCGCGGGGCGTTCCGGGCGCGCTTCTGCCCGTACGACGACGGGCACGCGGCGGAACGGGTCGTGCGCCGCCTCTTCCTCGACGAGCGGCCACCCCGAAACGGACCCGGACCCGAAACGGACCGGACCCGGACCCGGACCCGGACCCGGACCCGGACCTGAGCCCGGGCCCGGGCCCGGCCCCGTCACCCGGATGGACGGGCTGAGGTGACTGCCCCCGCGTTCGGGGGTTGAGCACGCGTGGGGCGGGTTCCGCCCCCGTCCGCCGGCAGGAAGGTGCTTCCGTATGACGCCCCGCCTCAGCGTCGTCGTCCCCGTCCACAACGTCGAGGAGCATCTGGGCGCGTGTCTGGAGTCGTTGGCCCGGCAGAGCCTCCAGGACCTCGACGTGGTGCTCGTGGACGACGGCTCGACGGACGGCAGTGCCGACGTCGCCCGCGAATTCGCCGCGCGGGACGACCGGTTCAGGGTGGTCGGCAGGGAGAACGGCGGCCTCGGCGCGGCCCGCAACACGGGCGTCGCGCACACCGCCCCCGGCATCGAGTACCTCGCCTTCGTCGACAGCGACGACGTACTGCCGTCGCGCGCTTTCGAGTTGCTGACCGGCGCGCTCGACAAGTCCGGCTCCGACTTCGCCTCCGGCAACGTCCTGCGGCTGACCGGCGGCGGCCGGCTCAAGCAGCATCCGCTCTTCACCAAGCCGATGCGCTCCACCCGCCCCGCCACTCATGTCACCAGGGACTGGTCGCTGCTCCTGGACCGGATCGCCTGCAACAAGGTGTTCCGCCGCGCGTTCTGGGACGCGCACTCCTTCGCCTTCCCCGAAGGGGTGCTGTACGAGGACATCCCGGTCGTGCTGCCCGCCCACTTCGCCGCCCGCTCCGTCGACGTCATCGAGGACGCCGTCTACTACTGGCGCTTCAGGGACAGTTCGATCACCAACAGGCGCGCGGTCGTGCGCGGGGTGGTGGACCGTACGGCGGCGGTGCTCGGCGTCAGCCGGGGGCTCGCGGGGACGCCCGAGCACAGGAAACGTTACGACGAGTCGGTTCTGTGCGAGGACCTCTGGTACTTCATGCAGGCCCTGCCCGAGGGCGACGCGGCCTACCGGGAGGCGTTCCTGGAGCACACGGGGGAGTTCACCGCTCAGGTGGACCCCGAGGTGTTCGCCGGGCTGCCGCTGCACCACCGGGTGAAGTGGCACCTGGCCCGCGCGCGGCGCCTGGAAGAGCTGCTCGGCCTGCTGGAGTTCGAGCGCCGCAGCCCCCGTACGCACCGGGTGCGCGGGCTGCGCTGCCGCACCGCCGAGTATCCGATGCTCACCGCGCCCCTCCCGCGCGCCGTCCGCGCCCTCGCCCCCGGCGACCTGCCGCTGGAGGCCCGGCTCACCGGCGCCGAGTGGCGCGACGGCACGCTGCGGCTCACCGGGTACGGCTACATCCGCAACCTCCCGGCCCGGGCTCGGCGGCACGCGCTGAAGGCCGCCTGGCTGCGTACGCCCGACCGGCGCGCCCTGCCGCTGCGGCTGAAGAGGATCAACGACCCCGCGATCACCACTCGTTCGGGGCAGGAGCTGCACGGCTACGACTGGGCGGGCTTCGAGATCACCGTCGACCCGGCCCGGCTGCTCACCGAGTCCGCCACCACCACCTGGAAACTCGTGCTCGGGGTGCTCGGCCACAGCGGGGGCCTCGGCGGCGTGCTCGGCCACGGCGTGGCGCGCCGGGGCGGCGTCGGGGACGGGGGCGCGCAGCTGGACGTGCACTACCTCGACGAGCACACCAGGATCGTCCCGGTCTTCGCGGGCGGCCGCCTCCAGCTGAACGCCGAGCGCGTCCAGACCTGGCTGACCGGCCACGACAGCCACGCCGGCGTGCTCACGCTCACCGGCGAGACCCGCACCCGCGCGAGCGCGCTGCGGCTCGGCCACTGGCACTCGGACGCGGCGATCCAGGTCCCCCTCGCGCGCGACGGCGAGCGGTTCACCGCCGAGGTGCCGCTGGACGAGCTCGCCGCCGTACGCGGCCGGGGCCCGGTCAGGGCGCCGCACGGCGAGTCCCGGCCCGGTGACGCGTACAGCGTCCAGCTGGTCGGACCGGACGGCAAACGGCTCCCCGTCGCCGCGCCCCCCGGTCTGCCGCTCGGCCGCCACACCGTCCCAGGGGGCCGCGAGCTGGCCTTCACCGTGAGCGCCTGGGGCAATGCCGTCCTCACCGACCAGCTGCCCCACGCGTACACCGAGAGCGTGACCTGGACCGACAACTCGCTTGTTCTTCAGGGTCTTTACGGAGGCGGCGGCCCGGCCGTCCCGCTCCAGTTGCGCCGTGCCGGGGCCGAGGAGGAAGAGGTGGAGCTGCCGGTCCGGTGCGCGGACGGCCGGTTCCGGGCCGAGTCGGCGTACGAGGCGCTGACGCTGATCGGGGAGGGGGAGTGGCAGCTGTCCCTGGGCGAGGCCCCGGTGCGGGTCCCGGCCGCCGCCCATCCCGCACTCCCTGCCGCGCGCACGATCGCCGGACGGGAGGTCGGCGTGCGCCGCCACGGCCACGACCACCTGGTCCTCACGGTCTCCAAGTCGGCACCCTCCAAGTCGGCACCCTCCAAGTCGGCACCCTCCAAGGATGGTGACCCGTGCGGGAGTTGAGCATCGAAGGGGCCTGGGTCGTCGAGCCGCAGGTGTTCCTGGACGGCCGGGGCAGCTTCCACGAGTGGTTCAAGGGCGACCGGTTCGCCACCGCCACCGGCCACGGCCTCGGACTCGCACAGGCCAACTGCTCGGTGTCGGCGCGCGGCACCCTGCGCGGCGTCCACTTCGCGGACGTGCCGCCCGGGCAGGCGAAGTACGTCAAGTGTGTGCGCGGGTCGGTCCTGGACGTGGTGGTGGACCTGCGGACCGGCTCGCCCACTTTCAAGCGCTGGGAGCAGGTCCTGCTCGACGACCGCGACCACCGGGCCGTCCACATCGCCGAGGGCCTCGGGCACGCGTTCATGGCGCTCACCGAGGGCGCGACGGTCGTCTACCTCTGCTCCGAGGGGTACGCGCCCGCCCGAGAGCACGGCGTCCACCCGCTCGACCCGGACCTGGCCATCGAGTGGCCGACGCACCTCACCCCGCTGCTCTCCCCGAAGGACGCGGCGGCGCCCGGGGTCGCGGAGGCCGGGGAACGGGGGTTGCTGCCGTCGTACGAGGCGTGTGCGGCCTGGTACGCGCGGCAGCGGACGCTGGTTCCGGCTCAGCCGTGACGTTACGCCCCGCTGGGTGCGCGGTCGTTCGGCCGCGGGCCGCCGTCGGCTGATCGTGCAGTGCCCCGCGCCCCTTCGGGGCGCTCGGCCGCCACGAGCGCGGGCAGCGCCTCGGCGAGGGCTGCCCGCCACTCCCTCATCGGCTCCAGGCCCGCCTCGCGCCAGCGCTCGTGCCCGAGGACGCTGTACGCGGGGCGCGGCGCGGGCCGGACATAGGCCGCGCTCGTCGTGGGCCGCACCCGCGCCGGGTCCGCGCCCAGCAGCCGGAACGTCTCCTGAGCCAGCTCGTACCAGGTGCCGTGTCCCGCGCTGGTGCCGTGCCAGTACCCGGCGGGCGCGGCCCCGGCGAGCGCCGCCTCGCCGAGCCGGACGAGGCGGTCGGCCAGGTCGGCGGTCCAGGTGGGCTGGCCGCGCTGGTCGTCCACGACGTCCAGGTGCTCGCGCGCCGACTCCAGGCGGATCATGGTCCGTACGAAGTTGGCGCCGCCCGCCCCGTACAGCCAGGCGGTCCGCACCACATGGCCGGTCCGCGGCAGCAGCGCGCGCACGACCCGCTCGCCCGCCAGCTTGGTCCGGCCGTACGCGGTGCGGGGGCCGGGCGGGGCGCTCTCCGGGTACGGGGCGGTGGCGTCGCCCGCGAAGACGTAGTCGGTGGAGACGTGCAGCAGCACCGACCCGGCGCGGGCGCAGGCGCGCGCCAGCTGGGACGCGCCCTCGCAGTTGATCCGCAGCGCCTCGTCCTCGCGGGTCTCGGCGTCGTCGACGGCCGTCCAGGCGGCGCAGTTGACGACGACGTCCGGGCGGGCGCCGGCCACCGTCGCCGCCACCGCCTCCGCGTCCGTCAGATCGAGCGCCGAGCGGTCGAGCCCGTGTGCGTCGCGCCCCGCGAGCCGGGCCACCACATCCCGGCCGAGCATCCCGCCCGCCCCGGTGACCAGCCAACTCCCGCTCACAGGGCGGCCTTGCGGCGCAGCGGCTCCCACCAGTCCCGGTGTTCGCGGTACCAGTCGACGGTCTCCGCGAGGCCCTCGGCGAAGTCCTTGCGGGGCGTGTGGCCGAGTTCGGCGCGGATCTTGGCGCAGTCGACCGAGTAGCGCCGGTCGTGGCCCTTGCGGTCCTCGACGTACACCACCTTGTCCCAGTCCGCGCCGCACGCCGTGAGCAGCAGCCCGGTCAGCTCCTTGTTGGTGAGCTCGGTGCCGCCGCCGATGTTGTAGATCTCGCCGGGACGCCCGCCGGTGCGGACCAGCTCGATCGCCCGCACGTGGTCGTCGATGTGCAGCCAGTCGCGGACGTTGAGCCCGTCCCCGTACAGCGGCACCGTGCCGCCGTCCAGGAGCCGGGTGATGAACAGCGGGATCAGCTTCTCGGGGAACTGGTGGTGCCCGTAGTTGTTGGAGCAGCGCGTCACCCGCACGTCCAGGCCGTGGGTGTGGTGGTAGGAGAGCGCCACCAGGTCGGCGGAGGCCTTGGAGGCCGCGTACGGGGAGCTGGGCCGCAGCGGGTGCTCCTCCGGCCAGGAGCCCGAGTCGATCGACCCGTACACCTCGTCCGTGGAGATGTGGACGAACGGGCCGAGCCGGTGGCGCAGCGCCGAGTCGAGCAGGGTCTGGGTGCCGAGCACATTGGTCGTGACGAACTCGGCGGCGCCCAGGATCGAGCGGTCGACGTGCGACTCGGCGGCCAAGTGCACCACCTGGTCGTTCTCGCCCATCAGCTTGTCGACGAGCCGGGTGTCGCAGATGTCGCCCTGGACGAAGGCGAATCCGGGGTGGGCGCGCACCTCGTCGAGGCTGGCCGGGCAGCCCGCGTAGGTGAGCTTGTCGAGGACGGTCACCGCGACGTCGCCGGGGCCCGTGGGCCCGAGGAGCGTACGGACGTAGTGCGAGCCGATGAACCCGGCGCCGCCGGTGACGAGGATGCGGTGGGTCATGCGGAGATCTGCACCTTGCTGTGGTCACCGAGGACGAGCCGGTGGGCGGCCGGGGTGGGCGGGGCGGGGGTGATCTCGACGTCACGGCCGATCAGTGACGCCTCGATCCGGCCGACGCCGTGCAGCGACGAGCCGCTCAGCACGATCGAGTACTCGATCTCGCTGTCGGTCACCCGGCAGTTCTCCGCGATCGAGGTGGACGGGCCGATGTAGGAGTTCTCCACGACCGTGCGCGGTCCGATGATCGCCGGGCCCACGATCCGCGAGCCGCGCACGGTGGCGCCCCGGCCGATCCGCACCCGCCCGATGATCTCCGTGGCGTCGTCGACCGAGCCCTCGTGGGCCGGGGTGAGCAGCTCCAGGACCGAGCGGTTGACCTCCAGCATGTCCTCGACGTTGCCGGTGTCCTTCCAGTAGCCGGAGATCACCGTCGAACTGACCTTCAGCCGCCGGTCGATCAGCCACTGGAGGGCGTGCGTGATCTCCAGCTCGCCGCGCGCCGAGGGGGTGATGGCGCGGACGGCCTCGTGCACGGCCGGGGTGAAGAGGTAGACGCCGACCAGGGCCAGATCGCTCTTGGGGTGCGACGGCTTCTCCTCCAGGCGCGCGACCCGCCCGTCCGTGTCCAGCTCCGCGACGCCGAAGGAGCGCGGGTCGGGCACCTTGGTCAGCAGGATCTGGGCGTCCGGGCGGGCGGCCCGGAACTCGTCGACCAGATCGGTGATCCCGCCGACGACGAAGTTGTCGCCCAGATACATCACGAAGTCGTCCTCGCCGAGGAACTCGCGGGCGATCAGCACCGCGTGGGCCAGGCCCAGCGGCGTGTGCTGCGGGATGTAGGTGACGGTGAGGCCGAACCGCGAGCCGTCGCCGACGGCCGCCCGGATCTCTTCTGCCGTGTCCCCGACGATGATGCCGACGTCCGTGATCCCGGCGGCCGCGATCGACTCCAGCCCGTAGAACAGCACCGGTTTGTTGGCCACCGGCACCAGCTGTTTCGCCGAGGTGTGGGTGATCGGCCGCAGCCGGGTGCCGGCGCCGCCGGAGAGGACGAGTGCTTTCACTGGGGACCACCGGAGTCTGGGAGGCGAGGGACAGGTAGTGAACGAGAGCTGAAGCCGGGGATTACGCCTGGTGGTGAACCATACGGGTGATTTCCGGGCGGGTGCTTTTGCCCAGGATCCGCAGGCGAACAACGGCCCCGGGGTGAAAGTGCGTTGATCGCTCCGGTGAATTCGGGCCGGTGGTTGGTACGTTCGCTCGCCATGAGCGAGCAGACATTCGGGATGAGCCGGTACGTACGGCATGGCAGGCTCATTGTCGGGTCCGTGGCCGCCGTCGGATTCCTCGCGAAAATGGTGTTCGCCGCCCGCACTCGGGGCCCCGCCGACGTCTTTTTCTTCTGGGCCTTCGCCCAGCACATCGAGAAGGTCGGACCGGTACGGATCTATGCGCATCCGATGCCGAGGCTTCCCGTCTACAACCATCCCCCGCTGGCGGGCTGGATGCTGCTCGGACTCGACCGCATCGCCCGCCTCGGCATCGAGTTCGGCACGCTGATCCGCACCCCCGCCTGCCTCGCGGACTTCGCGGCCGCGCTGCTCGTGTTCGAGATCGTACGGCGGCGCCGCTCGCTGCGGACGGCCGTCGCCTGCGGAATCGGGGTGACGCTCTCGCCCGTTCTGATTCCGACGTCCGGCTACCACGGCAACACCGACTCGGTCGCCGTCACCCTGGCGCTCGCCGCCGCCTGGCTGCTCGCGGACCGGCGGGCGCCGGTGGCCGCCGGAGTGGTCGCCGCGCTGTCCATCAGCGTCAAGTTCGTGCCGGTGGTGGCGCTGCCCGTGCTCGCGGTGGCGGCCTGGCGGGGCGGGCGGCGGGAGTTCGCGCGCTTCTCGGCGGCCCTGGGCGCGGTGCTGCTCGTGGTGTGGGGGCCGGTGCTGGCGACCGTGCCGGGTGCGCTGCGGGCCAACGTCCTCGAATACAAGGGCGGCAACTTCCGGCTGTGGGGCATCGTCAAGTTCGCCGAGTGGCTGGGCTTCTCCAACGAGTCGATCGCCGTGCTGCGCGGGCCCGGCCACTTCGTGGTGGTCCTGGTCTGCGTGGCGGCGGGCGTCTGGCCCGCCTGGCGCCGCCCGGACCGCGCGCCGCTGGCCGTCGCGATCAGCCTGAGCGTGCTGCTGCTGCTCAGCACCGCCTCCGGGGTCCAGTACCTGGCCTGGCCGGTCGCGGCGCTCTTCGCGATCGGCCTGTGGGAGGGCCTCGCGTACAGCGCGCTCGCCGGAGTCCTCGCCTCCTGGGTCTACACGATCCAGAAGCCCACCCGCTGGACCTACGACCAGCAGGTCCTGGGCGCGGTTGCCTGGACGGCGCTGCTGGTGGGGATCGCTTCGGGGTACGCGGCGGTGTTCCGGGCGCGCGAGCGGGGCCCGGCTGCCCCCGCCCCGGACACGGCCACCACGGTTCCGGTTCCGGCTCCAAGCGCGCCGCTGGAAGTGCGGTGATGCGCCTGCGGGCCGGTGGTGGGCTGGCCGCGCAGCGGCACTTAAGGGGCGCGGGGAACTGCGCGACCAGCCCCCACCGGCCCGCAGACAAACACGCGCCCCCTTATGAGGCCCCCCAACCCACGTCACCCCTGGAGACGCCCGTGCAGCCGCCGCCCGCCCGCACCCCCGAAGCCGTCGACCGCTCAGGTCAAAAACCCCGCATCGGCATCCTCGTCGTCGCCTACAACGCCGAGACCACGCTGGAGAGGACCCTCGACCGCATCCCGGCCGACTTCCGCTCCCGTATCGACGAGATCCTCATCCTCGACGACGCCAGCCACGACGGCACCTTCACCGCCGGATGCCGCTGGTCCCAGGCCGAGGGCATGCCCCGTACCGTCGTCATGCGGCACACCAAGAACCTCGGCTACGGCGGAAACCAGAAGGCCGGGTACGCGCTGGCGGCCGAGCGCGGGCTCGACATCGTCGTCCTGCTGCACGGCGACGGGCAGTACGCCCCCGAACTCCTCCCCGACATGGTCGCGCCCATCGAGAACGGCGAGGCCGACGCCGTGTTCGGCTCGCGCATGATGGACCGGGGCGGCGCCCTGCGCGGCGGAATGCCGCTCTACAAATGGCTGGGGAACCGCGTCCTCACCCGCCTGGAGAACTCGCTGCTCGGCTCCCGGCTCACCGAATTCCACTGCGGCTACCGCGCCTACAGCGTCGCCGCCCTGCGCCGGCTCCCCGTCGACCGCAATACGGACGCCTTCGACTTCGACACCCAGATCATCGTCCAGCTCGTCGACGCGGGAATGCGAATCCGGGAAATCCCCATTCCCACTTATTACGGCGACGAGATCTGTTACGTCAACGGGCTCAAGTACGCCAAGGACGTGGTGAAGGACGTCCTCGAATACCGGCTCGCGGCCAAGGGGTTCGGCACCTGCCCGTGGATTCCCAAGCCCGACGGATACGCCTTCAAGGAGGGCGACGGCTCCTCCCACTCCGTCATCCTGGACCGCATGCGCGCCCTCCCGCCGGGCCGCGTTCTGGACCTCGGCTGCTCCGGAGGCCTGTTCGCAGAGCGCCTGGAGGCGCTGGGCCACGAGGTGACCGGCGTCGACTGCGTCGAGGTGGCGGGCGTGCGCGAGAGGTGTACGCGGTTCTTCCTCGCGGACCTTGAGGAGGGGCTGCCCGAGGAGATCGGGCGGGGGTACGACTACGTGGTCGCCGGGGACGTCATCGAGCACCTCTCCCGGCCCGAGCGCGTCCTCGCCGAGATCGCCCGGGTCCTGCGCCCGGGCGGCCATGTGCTGCTGTCCGTACCGAACTTCAGCCACTGGTACGCCCGGCTGCGCGTCGTCCTCGGGGTGTTCGGGTACGACCGGCGCGGCATCCTCGACGAGACGCATCTGCGCTTCTTCACCCGCGCCAGCCTGCGCCGCACGGTCCAGGGCGCGGGGTACGACATCCTCGCCACGACCTCGACCGGGGCGCCCTTCTGGGCGCTGCTCGGCGGGCAGGGCCTGGTGGGGCGCGCGGTGGCGGGGACGCTCGGCGGTCTTTCCCGGCTGCTCGTGCGGCTGCGGCCGACCCTCTTCGGCTATCAGCACATCGCCCTGCTCACGCCGCACGCGGCGGAGACGATCATCGCTGGGGAGCACGTCGATGTACAGGACATCCTCAACCGTCAGTACACCCCCGCCGACCGCGTGGGCGTGTGAAGTCCCGGTCAGGAGAAGGACGTTGAACCTGTCCAGCCTCGCCCTGCTGCTCTTCGCGGTGTTCTCCTCGGCGGGCGGTCAGATCATGCTCAAGCACGGCATGCGCACCGCCGCGGTCGCCGTGGAGCACGGCGGCGGCTCGATCGCGCTGCGGGCCGCCACCAGCCCGTGGATCGTGGCCGGCCTGGTCGTCTTCGCCGTCTCGGCCGTCGCCTGGATGTCGACGCTGGCCCGGGTGCCGCTGTCCATCGCGTACCCCTTCAACGCCCTGGGGTACCTGCTGATCGTGCTCGCCAGCTCGACCGTGCTGCATGAGCGGACGTCTGGGTGGACGTGGGCGGGCTCGCTGCTGGTGGTCGTCGGGCTCTTCACGGTGATGGCCGGCCAGCAGCGGTGACCCGGCGGGCGCCGGTCCGGCCCGGCAGTGGCGGGACCGCGCGCCGGACGGGCTCCACCGGCCCCAGCACGTCGGCGGGTTCGCCCAGGAACACCGTGCGCACCACGCGCTCGGCGGCGCGCCCGTCGTCGTACGCACAGAACCGCTCCCGGAAGGCGGCCCGCAGCACGGCGTTGGCGCGGCTGTCCCAACCGCCGTCCCGCAAACAGGAGATGAGCTCGTCCGTGCTGGTGGTGACCGCGCCCGGGGTGTCTCCCGGGCGTCCCGAGAGGAGGTCGAAGCAGACGCCGCGGACCGTTCGGTACACCTCCCAGTCGGGGGCGTGGACGACGATCGGGCGGTCCAGGTTGGCGTAGTCGAACATCACCGAGGAGTAGTCGGTGACCAGCGCGTCCGCCGCCAGGCACAGCTCCTCGACCCGGGGGTGTGCCGAGACGTCGAGCAGCCCGGGGTGCTCCGGCAGCCCGGCCGACGCGTAGAAGTAGTGGGCGCGCACCAGCAGCAGGGTGCCGGGCCCCAGCGTGTCCGCGACGCGGACCAGGTCCACGGCGCCGGAGAAGCCGCGCTCGTACTCGCGGTGGGTCGGCGCGTACAGGATCGCGCGGCGGTCCGGCGCGATGCCGAGCGAGCGGCGGACGGCGGCGACGGACTCGGCGGTCGCCGTCGCGTACACGTCGTTGCGCGGATAGCCCGACTCCAGGTGCCGCACCGCGCCCGGGTAGGCGCGCGACCAGGTCTCGGTGGAGTGCGGGTTGGCGGAAAGCGACCAGTCCCAGCGGTCGACGCGGCCCAGGAACCGGCGGAAGCTGAAGCCCTTGGCGGCGGCCGGATACGCGAGCTGGTCCAGGCCCATGCGCTTGAGCGGGGTGCCGTGGTGGGTCTGGAGGTGGAGCTGGCCCGGGCGCTTGACCAGGTGGTCGGGGAAGTTGACGTTGTTGACGAAGTAGCGGGCGCGGGCCATCAGCCGCCAGTACGCCAGGGTGTCCGGCAGCACGAAGGCGTGCCCGTCCGCCGCCTCCGCCCTGGCCACCACCCACACGCCCTTGATGTGCGGGGCGAG
Source organism: Streptomyces sp. NBC_00224 (assembly GCF_041435195.1). Taxonomy (NCBI): domain Bacteria; kingdom Bacillati; phylum Actinomycetota; class Actinomycetes; order Kitasatosporales; family Streptomycetaceae; genus Streptomyces; species Streptomyces sp. NBC_00224. The sequence goes on along the minus strand of NZ_CP108106.1, from coordinate 3,943,075 downwards.
TTCGGCGGCCTTGCGGTGGACGGCCGCCGGGTTGCAGCTCACACCCCGGTTCCAGTACGAGGCGTACACCGCGAGCCGGGGGTCGAGCGGGAGGAGCCGCTGGAGGCGGTAGTAGTGCCGGAACAGCGTGCGGAGACCGGACTTGCGCAGGGCGCGGACGCGCGAGCGCAGTCTGCGGCGGGCCGCCAGGGCCCGGTCGAGCGCGGCCAGCGTCAGGGACCGGCCCTCGGTGAGCAGCCGACCGCGCACCCCGGACCGCCCGCCGCCCGCCCGGTGGCCGACGGGGCGGTGGGTCCGGCTGAACGCGGCCACCGCCCGGACGTACGCCCGCCGCTGCCCGCGCGCGCCCGCGTAGGTCTTCAGCAACTCCCGTACGGCCAGCGCGTACAGCGGCCCGCGCAGGTCCTCCGCCCCGGGCCGGGCGGCGACGTCCGCGAGCAGCGCGTCGTACGCGGCGACGACCTCGCGGCGGTCCTGGTGCGCCCCTGGGAGCGGGCGCTGCTGGCGGTGGTCCACGCACGGAGTGGCGAGGGCCGCCACCGATCCGGCCGCGATGAGCGAGCCGAGCGCCCACATCGCCTCGGCCCGCTCGCCGGAGCCGAACCGCAGGCCCCCGTCGCGCCAGAACTCCCGCCGCACCGCCCGGTTCCAGCTCACCGGGGCCACCCCGAGCAGACCCGGCCGCCCGGCGGCGGTGGTCACCGCGTCCCCGGCCGCGCGCAGCACGTCGAGGGAGCGGGTCGGCTCGGCCGTACCGAGGAACGGGGTGCGCAGATGCCCGAAGAGCAGCACGTCCGGGTCCCCGGCCGCCTTCAGGCGCCCGTCGATCGCGTCGAGCGCCCCCGGCAGCTGGACCAGCCCCGGCTCCAGGAAGAGCAGATACTCCCCGCGGGCCTGCCCGGCCCCGGCGTCGCGCCGCTCGCCCGCGCTCACGGGCGCGGCCAGGTGGACCGCCCGTACGCGCGGGTCGGCGGCGGCGAGCTCGTCGAGCAGCCGCCCGGACCCGTCCACCGACCCGTCGTCGACGCCAATGACCTCGATGTCGGCGAGTCGCTGCCGCAGTACGGATTCCATGCACTCGCGGAGGAGCCCGCGGGCCTCGTGGACGGGGACGACGACGGTGAAACGGGGCAACGCGGGGACCTCTTTTCGGGGGCCGAAGGCCCATAAGGGGCGCGGGGAACTGCGCGACCAGCCCTCCACGGTCCGCAGACGACGTGACTCCGGCGGGAGCGGGGTCAAGGCGGGGTGCGCAGCCCGGCGGGACGGGGGTGCCGCTGTGCCCACCCGTGCCGCCCCAGCGGCACGATTGCCCACAGCGGTGGGGCGGGGTGCTAGACCAGGCCCGCCAGTTCCCGCTGGACCGTGGTCGTCGGCAGGGCCGCCGACGGTGCCGGGCGGCGGTCCTCGACCGGTACGAACGGGGGCAGACCGGCACTCTGGCCCAGGAACACCCGCCGCACCACCCGCTCCGCCGCGTGCCCGTCGTCGTACGGACAGAACCGGGCCCGGAACGCGGCCCTCAGCTGGGCCGAGCGGGAGCCGCGCCAGTGGCCGGTGGTGAAGATGTCGATCAGCTCGTCCTCGGTGCGGGCGACCGCGCCCGGCGGGAAGGCCCGCAGGTCGAAGTAGGTGCCGCGGGCCGCCTCGTAGGCCTCCCAGTCGTCCGCGTGGATGACGATCGGGCGGTCCAGGTTGGCGTAGTCGAACATCAGCGACGAATAGTCGGTGACCAGCGCGTCGGCGGCCAGGCACAGCTGCTCGACCGACGGGTGCCCGCTGACGTCGATGATCCGGGGGTGCACGTCCTGGTCCGCCAGCGGCGCCCCGTACGTGAAGTGGGCGCGGGTGAGCAGCACGACTTCCGGGCCGAGCGTGCGGGCCACGCGCTCCAGGTCGAGCGGGCGGTGCTGGCCGCGCCGGTAGTCGCGGTGGGTCGGCGCGTACAGGACGGCGGTGGCGTCGGCGGGGATGCCCAGGCCGTCGCGGAGCCGGGCCACGTCGGCGGCGCTCGCCCCGTGGAAGACGTCGTTGCGGGGATAGCCGTATTCGAGCGTGGTGTAGCCCGAGGGGTAGGTGCGCTCCCAGGTGAGGGTGGAGTGCAGGTTGGCGGAGAGGCTGTAGTCCCACCGGTCGCTGCGGGCGACCAGATGGGCGAAGTCGGTGTCGCGGACGGCGGCCGGGCGGTCCATCAGGTCCAGGCCCATGGTCTTGAGCGGGGTGCCGTGATGGGTCTGGAGCAGCACCTGGCCGTCCCGCTTGACCAGTCGGCCGTCGAACTCCACATTGCTGACCAGGTACTTGGCGCGGGCGAGCGCCGTCCAGTACGCGAAGGTGTCCGGCGCCACCTTGCGGGTGGCGGGCGGCGCGGTGTGCAGATGCGCGGGCGCGGCGACCCAGGCGGTCCGCACCCGGGGCACCAGCTCCCGCACCTTCGCCTCGATCGCGGCCGGGTTGCAGGCGTACCCCCGGTTCCCGTACGCGCTGAAGACCGCCTCGTCCCGCACCGGCAGACGCAGCTGGACCCGGTAGTGCAAGTGGAGCACTCCGGAGCGCAGCGCGCGGCCGAGCGCGCGCAGCGGCCGGCCCGCGCGGGCGCGCAGCGCGCTGAGCGCCCCCAGGCCCAGATAGGTGCGGTGGGCGCCGAGCCGGACCAGGCCGTGCCGCACCCGGACGCGGAGGGTGCGCGGGCCGCCGCCGGGGGAGTGGTGGCGGCGGTACTGGGCGCGGGCGCGGCGGAAGAACTCGGTGCGGCTGCCGCGCGGCAGCCGCACCCGGGTGGTGAACACGGTGAGGAAGTGGTCGGCCATCTTCCGGAAGATCAGCGGCCGCAGTGGGGCCAGCTCGGGGCGCGCGTCGATGAACGCGAACACCCGGTCGTACTGGTCGAAGAGGTCGAAGTGGTGGTGGCTGGTGGTGGAGAGGATGCTGCCCTGGCGGCGCTGGCGGTAGTGGACGCAGACCCGGTCGAGCGTGGTGAGCGAATCGGCGGCCATCAGCGCCGGATACGTCCAGGGCGCGTCCTCGTAGAAGCCGGGCGTGAAGCTGAAGCCCTGCTCCTCGATGAACTCGCGGCGGTACGCCTTGTTCCACACCACGCTGAGCAGCTTGAGCAGCCCCGGCCGGTCCGCGAGCCGGAAGGTGGCGGGCCCGGCCTCGGCGAGCTGGGCGGCCGACTTGTTGCGGACCTGCTCGCCCGACCAGAACGTGCGCGCGTAGTCGTACAGCAGGACGTCCGGGTCGCCGGTCTCCTTGAGCCGGTCCGCGACGGCCTGGAGGGCGCCCGGGGTGAGGGTGTCGTCACCGTCGAGGAAGACGACGTAGTCGCCGGTGGCATGGGCGAGTCCGGCGTTGCGGGCCGGGCCGAGGCCGGTGTTGGTGTCCAGGTGCACGGCGGTGACACGGCGGTCGCGGGCGGCGTGTTCGTCGATGATCGCGCCGCACGCGTCTGGTGAGCAGTCGTCCACCGCGATCAGTTCCAGATCGTCGTACGACTGACTGAGCACCGAGCCCAGGCAGTCGTGGAGATAGGCCTGGACCTTGTACACGGGGACGATCACGCTGAACCGGGGCATGGCCCGTAGAACGGCGGAGGGCGCGAGCGGGTTACGCCGGTGGTGGCAGACGGGGTAAAGCCGCGGCGCCCGTTTGACGTGGGCTACTTGACGGCGCCCGCCATCACCCCCGACACGAACTGGCGCTGGAAGGCGAAGAAGACGGCCAGCGGGATGACCATGGAGACGAAGGCGCCGGGCGCCAGGACGTCGATGTTGTTGCCGAACTGCCGTACCTGCTGCTGGAGGGCGACCGTGATCGGCGGGTGCTTGGAGTCCGCGAAGATCAGCGCGACCAGCATGTCGTTCCAGACCCACAGGAACTGGAAGATGCCGAGCGAGGCGATCGCCGGGCCGCCGAGCGGCAGCACGACCCGGGTGAACAGGCGTATCTCGCCCGCCCCGTCGAGCCGCGCGGCCTCCAGGAGCTCCCGGGGGATCTCCGCGAAGAAGTTCCTCAGCAGGAAGATCGCGAAGGGCAGGCCGAAGGCGACGTGGAAGGTGATGACGCCGACCGTCGTCTCGAAGATCCCGACCTCGCCGAAGAGCTTGGCGACCGGTACGAGGGCGACCTGGACGGGGACGACCAGCAGGCTCACCACGACCATGAACCACCAGTCGCGGCCGGGGAAGTCCATCCAGGCGAAGGCGTATCCGGCGAACGAGCCGATGACGACGACCAGGACGGTCGCGGGCACGGTGATCACGACGGTGGAGAGGAGCGAGTCGGTGATCGTGCTGTTGTCCAGCAGGTTGGAGTAGTTGTGGAAGGTGAGCTGGGACGGCTCGTTGAAGATCTTCCACCAGCCGGTGGAGGCGATGTCGGAGGGGCTGCGCAGCGAGGACAGCAGCAGCCCGACGGTCGGCATCAGCCAGAAGAGCCCGACGAGGATGAGAAAGACGCGCAGCGCGCCGCCACCGGCCCGGGCGGCGATCCGGGCGGGCAGGGACTGCTTGGCCTTGACGACTCCTACGACTGTCATCGTCGGGCCTCCCGCCGCATCCTGCGGATGTTGAAGAGCATCACCGGTACGACCAGGATCAGCAGCAGGACCGCGATCGCGCTGCCGACGCCGAGGTCGGCGTCCGTGCCGAACGAGGAGCGGTAGAGCTGGAGCGCCAGGACATTGGCGTCGTCCTGGCTGGAGCCGGGCGCGATGATGAAGATCAGGTCGAAGATCTTCAGCACGTTGATCATCAGCGTGACGAGGACGACGGCGAGGACGGGCGCGAGCAGCGGCACGGTCACCCGCCGGAAGACCTGCCACTCGTTGGCGCCGTCCACCCGCGCCGCTTCCAGCAGTTCGCGCGGCAGCCCCGCGAGTCCCGCCGCGATGAGCACCATCGCGAACCCGGCCCACATCCAGATGTACGAGCCGATGATGGCGGGGGTGACGAGGGTCGGGCCGAGCCAGTTCACGCCGTTGTAGGGCTCGCGGAAGTTGCTGCGGGGCAGCCGCAGTTGGGCCCCGTCGGCCTTGGCGGGAAGGGTGAACGTACCGTCCGCGCGCGCGGTGGCGGTGGCGACGACATGACCGTCCCGGACGGCTTCGATCTTGATGCCTTTGAGGCCGAGCTCCTTGGAGTCGATGGTGTTGGGGGTGCCACCGCCCCCTCTGGTGAAGTCGAGCCAGGCGGTACCGGTGATCTCGCCGGGACCGGCGGCCGCCGCCTTCGCCGCCTTCGCGGACGACGGCATCTTGTCGGCGGCGACCCCGACGAGCGGGAGCAGCGCGGGCTGCCCGGCGCGGACCGCGTCCTTGGTGACGAAGGAGCCGCTGCCGCCCGGCTTGAGCGGGGCGGCGGGCAGCGGATGGGCCCGGGGGAACCCGGCCGACTCGGCGAACGTGTCGTGCACCCCCACCCAGACGGCGTTGGCGACCCCCCGGTCCGGGTCCTGCTCGTACACCAGCCGGAAGATGATCCCCGCGGCGAGCATCGAGATCACCATCGGCATGAAGACGATCAGCTTGAACGCCGTTCCCCAGCGCACCCGTTCGGTCAGTACGGCGAAGATCAGCCCGAGTGCGGTGGCGATGGTCGGGGCGCAGACCACCCAGATCGCGTTGTTCTTGACGGCGGTCAGGATGGTGTCGTCGGTGAAGAGGGTCTTGTAGTTGTCGACCCCGGCGAAGCCGTCGCCCGACTGGTCGAAGAACGAGCGGTAGACGGAGTACCCGATCGGATAGACCACGAGCGCGCCGAGCAGGACGAGCGCGGGAAGCAGGAACCCGGCGGCGAGGTAGGCACGGGTCCTGGTCACGCTCTTGCGGGTACGGGGAGCGGGCGAGGGTGCCGGGGCGGCGGTCATGGCGGGCGGCCCGGTCAGCTCTTGTACGCCGCGGCCGCGTCGGCCTCCAGCTTGGCCTGGGCACCGCCGACGTCCTTCGGGTTCTTCAGGAAGTCCTGAAGGTCCTTCCACTCGCCCTTCCCCGGCGTCCCGCCGAAGGACTGCGGCGCCTGGTCGGACATGTCGAACCGCACGTCGTCCCCGGCCGCGATCAGGGCCTTGGCGATGTCACGCTGTACGTCGTTGGGGTACGCGGCGAGGTCGGTGGCCTTGTTGGGCGAGATGTAACCGCCCGAGGCGGCCCACACCTTGGCGGCGTCCGGGGAGGCCAGCCAGGTCAGCAGGGCCTGGGCGCCCTTGGTGTCCTTGAGCGCGACGGCGGCGTCCCCACCGGTGACGACGGGCGCCTTGGCGCCAACAGCCGGGAACGGGAAGACCTTCGCATCCGTCCCGATCCTGGCGGAGGTCTGCCCGATGTTGACACTGACGAAGTCCCCCTCGAAGACCATTCCGGCCTTGGGCTGGTCGCCGCCGGTGAAGGTCTGGGTGACGGAGGCGGGGAACTCGGTCTGGAGGGCGCCGGTCGCGCCGCCGGCGATGAGGGCGGGCTTGCCGAAGAGCTGGCCGAGGGTGGTCAGGGCGTCCTTGACGGACGGGTCGGTCCACTTGATCCGGTGCTTGGCCAGCTGGTCGTACTTCTCGGGCCCCGCCTGGGAGAGGTAGATGTTCTCGAACCAGTCGGTGAGGGTCCAGCCGTCGGCGCCGCCGACGGAGACGGGGGTGACGCCGGAGGCGGAGATGGTGTCGGCGGTGGCGAGGAAGTCCTTCCAGGTCTTGGGGACTTGGGCGCCCGCCGCATCGAAGACTTTGGTGTTGTACCAGACGAGGGACTTGTTGGCGGCCTTGAAGTACACGGCGTACTGGGTGCCGTCGACCGCGCCCAGGTCCTGCCAGACCTTGGAGTAGTTCTTGGCGAGCTGCGCCTTGGCCTCCGGCCCGACGGGCTTGACCCACTTCTTCTGCACGGCCTGCTGGATGGCCCCGACCTGCGGCAGCATGGCCACGTCCGGCGGACTGCCACCGGCGATCTTGGTCCCCAGGAAGTTGACGATGGGGTCCTGGGCCGGAACGAAGGTGACGGTGGCGCCGGTCCGGCTCTCGAACTCCTTCAACACCTTGACGAAGTTGGCCTGCTCGGGCCCGGTCCACACGGCGGCGACCTCGATCTTCTGCCCGTCGAGACGGGGGAGGGTGAGGGTGGCCGGGCTGCCGGACTTGCTCTTGTCCGGCTTCGCGCCGTCGTCCTTGTCGTCGTCCCCGCAAGCGGTGGCGGTGAGGGCGAGCGCCCCGATGATCGCCATCCCGACCAGCTTCCGACCTGTACGCGTGCCTGTACGCATGGCTTGCCGCCTCCCGCCGCCGAGGTCGTCCCGTCCGGACAGTCCTACGCCGGGTGCGGGGGGCCCGCAATAGCGCGATCGACATCAACTGGGCGATCGTGATGGGGTCGTGACGTGGCGTCAGGGGGGGGTGGGGGTGCGGGAGGGTTCGTCTGCGGGCCCGGTGGGGGCTGGTCGCGCAGTTCCCCGCGCCCCTTAGGTAACTCCAGCCTGTTCGGCGTGCGAGGTGCGGGCCCCTTTTAGGGGCGCGGGGAACTGCGCGACCAGCCACAGTCGGCCCGCAGACGAACGAGGTCCGGGGCGCAGCCCCGAAGCGGGTCCGGGGGCGCAGTCCCCGGGGAACCCACCCCCCTACCCACCCCCGGAGGGTTTCGCGGGGTGGGGCTCAAAGACCCGCTGGCGCCGCCGCGTGCACCACGCGCCCCGCCCTCTCCAACGCACTGGCCAGCAACGCCAGATCCGTAGGCCCGTTCCCCAGCTCCCGCACCGGCCGCCGAGCCGGCGGATCCCCCATCCGCTCCCACTCCAAAGGGACCACCGTCGGACGAAGCGTCGCCGTCCGGGGTATCCGCCCCGTGACCCGCCCGCCCTGGAACGGCGTCACCGAACCGTCCGCCCCGAACAGCCGCCCCCGCCCCGGCGAAGGCTCCTCGGGCGACGGCACGACCGGCGGCGCGTCGAGCCGCACCACGTTCCGTACCCCCCGCGCCAGCTCCGTGTCCGCCGTACGGTCCGGGCGGGCCGATGTCGCGACCAGGTGGACCCCCAGCCGCTCCCCGTCCCGCGCCACCGCCTCAAGCGCGCGCACCACGGACCCCGCGGCGGGCCGCCCGGGGCTGCCGAGCGCGGGTGCGACCAGGGCGTCGAGGTCGTCGACGAGGACGACGAGACGTGCGAGGGGCGGCGGCCCCGCCTCCGTACGCGTACGCCCCAGCGGCCGCAGCCGCAGCGTGCTGGTGGACGGCGCGTCCGCATCGCCCCGCTGGTCGCCGCCCTGCTCACCGGCGGCCGGCGAGCGCGGCCCGACCATCCGCTCCGCCACCTCCTGCGACTGGCGCGCCACCCATTCCGCGAAGCCCAGATCCCCCAGCAGCTCCGCCCGCCGCTTCAGCTCCGCCCCCAGTGCCTGCGCGAACTCCCGCATGCGGACCGGGTCCGAGGCCACCAAGTGGGTGGAGACATGGGGGAGTTCGGTGCAGGCGCGCAGGCCCTCGCCGCGCTCCCCGCCCGCCCCGTCGACCAGTACGAGAGCCAGCCGGTCCGGCCGCGCCCCCGCCGCCAGCGACGCGGCGACCGCCCGCAGCAGTTCCGTACGCCCGCTGCCCGCCGGTCCCTCGATCAGCAGATGCGGCCCGTCGGAGGCGAGGCCGACCCCGACCGGGCCGCGCGGCCCGGTGCCGAGCACCACCGCGCCGTCCGGCGCCGACTCCCAGCGCGCCATGAGGGACGCCGGGGTGGCCCGGGCCAGGCCCAGTTCGTCGAGCAGCCGGGACGAGCGGGGCAGGGCCACCGGCGGCCGCCCTGGCGCGGTGGTTCCGTCGCCCGCCCGCAGTGGCGCCAGCGCCCGCGCGAACCGCTCCGCCCACGCCGCCGACACCGCGTCCACCACCGCCAGCGTGCCGTGCCCGGCCGGGCGGCCGCCCGCGGTGCGCAGCAGCCGCAGCGCCGTGGCCACGTCCCCGCTCAGCAGCGCCGCCGCCCCGCACTCGCGGAAGGGGAGCGAGACCGCGCACGCCGACTCGTACGTCGCCTCCACCGGCGACACCGGCGAGGCGGCCGGCGTCTCGGCGAGACAGAGCAGATGGATGCCCGCCGCGCCCCCGGCGGACGCGAGCCGGGCCGTCGTCTCGCGCAGCACGGACGAGCCGGGGTCGCCGTCGACGATCACCACCGTGTACGGACCCCGGTAGCGGCGGGTCGCGTCGGCCACGGCCGCCGCGTCGGCGGACGCCCAGCCCGGCCCGAGCGGGCTGTCGTCCAGGCGCCGGACCAGCTCGGTCGTACGGGCCGTGGCCTGCTCCCGGTCGTACGCGAGGAGCAGTCGGCAGTCCTGGCCGTGCCCGGGGCGCGCATGCGGGAGCCAGCCGAGCCAGCCCCACTCCGCGGTACGGATCTGGAGGCTGCGGCCGCGCTCCGTACTGATGAGGACGATCTCCAGGTCGGCCGGCGCGTGCAGCGCCGCCAGCTGGGCCACGGCCGCCCTCGCCAGGCCGTTCAGCCGGGCGCGGGGCCCGGCGAGGCCGAGCGAGCCGACCTCCCGCAGCCCCACGGTGACCGGCACGGCCGCGAGCTCGCCCCGGTCCGCCGTCCCGACCCGGATCGCCAGCTCCTCCGGGTGCCCGGGGCGGCGCTCCCACAGCCGGGGCCCGGGTCCCAGCGCGGTCAGCAGCAGCGCGGCGGGGTCGGGCCACCGCTCCGGCGCGGGCGGGGCGCCGCCCGGCGCCACGGCCGCGGCCTCGGCGGGCGCCGGTTCGTACACGTCCTCCCCGCGCCCTCCGGCCAGCCGCCGTGCCCAGGCGCCGATCCCGCCGCGCCGCCGGGACGGCGCCCCGTCGTCCACGCGCGCGTGCTCGACGTCCTCCGGCATCCGGGTCCCGCGCGGAGGTGTCCCGACCCGCCGACTCGCACCGGGGCCGTACGCCTGGCCGCCGGCGCCCTCGCCGTCGCCGTAGGCCTGGTCGTCCCTGCCCGGCCCCGCGCCGTAAGTCTGATGGCCATGGCCCGCCCCGGGCCCGTGGACCTCGGAGCCCTCGCCCCGCGCGCCGGGCACCTGAGCCCGACCGCTTGCCTGGCCGCTTCCGCCCCGCGGCCCGGAGACGCCGCCGTACGTGCCGTACCCGCCCTCCGTACGACCCTGTCCGAAACCCTCGTCGCCGCCCTGCCCGTGCGGCCGCCCGCCGTCCTCCGCCGGGTCACCCGGGCCGTGGCCCCCGGGCGCGGGCGCGCTCCCCGTGCCGTGGGTCGTCGGGCCGTGCCCGGCGGGGCCCGGCTCGCTCGACGCGCGCGGGGACGGCACCCGGGCGGTCTCCGCGCCGTGCGGGACCGGAGCCCCGGCCGGGGCTCCCTCCCCGTACGCCACCGGCCCCGACGGCGGTTGCGGGGGCGAGGCGGCCGGGGTCACCCGGACGTGCCCCTCCCCGTCCGGCACCGTGGGCAGCGGCTGCGGGGGCGGGGCGCCGGTGCTCAGTCGCAGGGCGGACTCCCCGAGGCGCAGCAGCGCGCCCACCGGCAGGCGCACCGGGTGCTGGCCGACCGGGGCGCCGTCCACGCGCGTGCCGTTCGTCGAGCCCAGGTCGGCCACCGACACTCGGCCGCCCTCGCCGACCGTGACCGCGCAGTGCAGCCGGGACACATCCGGGTCGTCCAGCGGAACGTCGGCGTCCGCCGAGCGGCCGACGCGGATCTGGCCGCCGTGCAGCAGATGGACCCCGCCCGCGTCCGGCCCCGCGACGACGCAGAGCCGGGCCTGGGCCGCCTCCTCGTGCTCCTCGTACGCGTACTCCGCGTATGCGTACGAGGCGGGGTCGGCCGGGGACGACAGGGACAGCACCGCCCCGTCCACCAGCGGCGGTTCGCCGAGCACGCGGCGCTGTGGGTCGAGGCGCTCCCGGCCCGCGTAGAGCACCACCGCACTGGACACCTCGGAGCCGGACGCGGCCGTGGCGAGGCCCGAGGCGACGGCCGCGAGCGCGGTCCCGGCGGGCGCGGTCACGAGCACGTCGCAGGCGCGCGCCGCAGCGTGGCCGCTGCGCGGCGCGAGGACGGTCAGCCGGATCTGCATCGCCTCGGCGGTCCCTTCTGCGCGGGGGTGCCGGGCACGGAGGGAAGGCCCTTGTGATTCCCCCCACCAGGCACACATGTCGTGCTGAGGGCATCCTCGCACCTGCCACTGACAACACGCCCGCCCCCCACCTCCAAGTGATCTTGAATGGTCGGCTCTCGACGCAAATGTGGCCGCAAAGTGGCTGGTTGCGCACCTCGTCGGAATCGCTCACCCCGCTTCGGCACGACCGTTCGGCAACCTTCCGTACGAAGGTGGCGTCTTCCCTTCGAACACCCGGAGCGTGTGGGCCCGCGCCGCCACAGTCGTCGCACAGCCGTCGTGACAGTCGGCGGCACTACAGTGGGCGGTTCGGGGACACCCGAAGAGACCCGGAACCAGCCAGACCAGCAGGGAGCGCATGACGTGCGGCCGGTAGGCAGCAAGTACTTGCTCGAAGAGCCGCTCGGACGCGGTGCCACGGGCACCGTCTGGCGCGCGAGCCAGCGGGAGGCGGCGGGTGCCGAGGCGGCCGTGGCCGGCCAGCCCGGCGAGACCGTCGCGATCAAGGTCCTCAAGGAGGAGCTGGCCAACGACGCCGACGTCGTGATGCGGTTCCTGCGCGAGCGGTCGGTGCTGCTGCGCCTGACGCACCCCAACATCGTGCGCACCCGCGACCTCGTCGTCGAGGGCGATCTGCTCGCCCTGGTCATGGACCTGATCGACGGCCCGGACCTGCACCGCTACCTGCGCGAGAACGGCCCGCTCACCCCGGTCGCCGCGTCCCTGCTCACCGCGCAGATCGCGGACGCGCTCGCCGCCAGCCATGCCGACGGCGTCGTCCACCGCGATCTGAAGCCCGCCAACGTCCTGCTCGACGAGCGCGGCGGCGCCATGCACCCGATGCTCACCGACTTCGGCATCGCGCGCCTCGCGGACTCCCCGGGCCTGACCCGTACGCACGAGTTCGTGGGCACGCCCGCGTACGTGGCGCCGGAGTCCGCCGAGGGTCGCCCGCAGACCTCCGCCGTCGACATCTACGGTGCCGGAATCCTGATCTACGAGCTGGTCACCGGGCGTCCGCCGTTCGCGGGCGGGACCGCTCTGGAGGTGCTGCACCGGCATCTGAGCGAGGAGCCGCGCCGCCCCACCACCGTCCCCGGCCCGCTGTGGACGGTCATAGAGCGCTGTCTGCGCAAGAACCCGGACGAGCGGCCGAGCGCCGAGAACCTCGCGCGCGCCCTGCGCGTCGTGGCCGACGGCATCGGGGTGCACTCCAGCGCGGCCCAGGTCGAGGCGGCCGACGGCGTCGGCGCGCTGCTCGCGCCCGACCCGGCGCCCGCGCCCGTCCCCGAGACGCCCGGCGCGGCCGACCCGACCCAGGTGCTGCCGAGCAACGCGGGTTCGTACGGTCAGAACGATCCGAACGCGGCGACCTCGTACCTGCCGAACACGTCCGGAGCGGCGGACCCGACCGCCGTCCTGCCCAGCCGGGGCGCGGCCGATCCGACGGCCGTGATGCCGCCGGTGCCGCAGGGCCAGAACCAGTTCGGCCAGCAGGGCCTCGACCCGCAGCAGCCCGAGCAGCCGCACCCCTGGCAGTCCCAGCTCCAGGCGGCCCGCGACCGCAACGAGCAGACGCAGGTCCAGTACCTGGACCCGGAGCAGGACCCGCTGCGCCGCCGCCCGCACCGCCAGTCGCAGCAGCCCCAGCCGCCGCAGCAACAGCGGCCTCCGCAGCGCCCTCAGCAGCAGTACCCCCAGCAGCAGCCCCAGCCTCAGCAGTACCGGCAGCCGCAGCAGCCCCAGCCGTACGCGCAGCCCCCGCAGCACCAGCAGTACGCGCCGCCGCCCCAGCATCAGCAGCGCCAGCAGTACGCCCCGCCGCAGGCGCCCCAGCCGCAGCAGCCGCAGGCTCCCGCGCCCCGCGAGCCGCGCCGCCGCAACGCGAACCCGATGCGGATCCCGGGCCTCGGCTGCCTCAAGGGCTGTCTGTTCACCCTCGTCCTGCTGTTCGTGGCGGGCTGGCTGATCTGGGAGCTGACCCCGCTCCAGGACTGGGTGGCCGAGGGCAAGAGCTACTGGCAGGCCATCGGCGACGCCGTCGACAAGGTGTCGGGCTGGATCGGCAAACTCGACGGCAACTGAGGCGCGCGCCACGCCGACTTCGTGGATTTGTCGACTTCCAGGGGGTGATTTCCCCCTCGGAAGTGAAGGTTGGCCTTCCGGCCGCGTAGCCTCGGCGTGCACAGCCAGCCGCTGAGGGAGCAGTCTTGGCACGGAATATCGGCAGCCGGTACACCGCCCACCAGATTCTGGGGCGGGGCAGCGCCGGCACGGTGTGGCTAGGCGAGGGGCCTGACGGGCCCGTCGCCATCAAGCTGCTGCGCGAGGACCTCGCCGCCGACCAGGAGCTGGTCGGCCGCTTCGTCCAGGAGCGCACCGCGCTGCTCGGCCTCGACCACCCGAACGTCGTGGGCGTGCGCGACCTGGTCGTCGACGGCAACGACCTCGCCCTGGTCATGGACCTCGTGCGGGGTACGGACGTACGCACCCGGCTCGACCGCGAGCGCCGGCTCGCCCCCGAGGCGGCGGTGGCGATCGTCGCGGACGTGGCCGACGGCCTGGCCGCCGCGCACGCGGCCGGCGTCGTGCACCGGGACGTCAAGCCCGAGAACATCCTCCTGGACATGCAGGGCCCGCTCGGCCCCGGCGGCGCGCACCCCGCGCTCCTCACCGACTTCGGCGTGGCGAAGCTGATCGATACCCCCCGCCGCACCAAGGCCACCCGCATCATCGGCACGCCCGACTATCTGGCCCCCGAGATCGTCGAGGGCCTCCCGCCCCGGGCGGCGGTGGACATCTACGCCCTGGCGACGGTGCTCTACGAGCTCCTGGCGGGCTTCACGCCCTTCGGCGGCGGCCACCCCGGCGCGGTCCTGCGCCGCCACGTCACCGAGACCGTGGTGCCGCTGCCCGGCATCCCCGACGAGCTCTGGCAGCTGGTCGTCCAGTGCCTCGCCAAGGCCCCGGCCTCCCGCCTGCGCGCCTCGGAGCTCTCCGCCCGCCTGCGCGAGCTGCTGCCGCTGGTGGCGGGGATGCCGCCGCTGGACGTGGACGAGCCGGACGCCGAGGAGCCCGAGGAGCAGGTGTACGAGGAGCCCGCCCCCTCCTCCGGCAGGCCCCGCCGGGGCGCGGTGCCCCTGGTGCCGGGCGCCCCCCTGGACTCCAACCGCGACACCCACACCAGCATGCGCGTCCCCGCCCCCGACGAACTGGCGGGCGGCCCCCTTGGCACGGCCCGCGCCCCCCGCCCGGCAGGCACCCCGCGCCCGGGGTCCGCACGCCACCGCGCGGACCAGGTCCGCAAGCGCCGACTGATCCTGGGCGCCTCTGCGGTCGCCCTGACGGCGGCGGTGGCGGTCGGCGGCTGGCTGGCGACGAGCGGAGGCGGCGACGGTAAGGACGAGCCGCCGCAGGACTCCAAGCACTCGGTCCCGGCGACCCCGTAGGCCCGGCCCCGTCCGGCGATGGCACGCCGCGGGGGAAACGTCCTTGCGCACAGCCGTTACGCTGGACCCGTGGCAGTCGTCGATGTATCCGAAGAGCTGAAGTCCCTCTCCTCGACCATGGGGTCGATCGAGGCCGTCCTGGACCTCGACAAGCTGAGGGCAGATATCGCCGTGCTTGAGGAGCAGGCAGCCGCGCCGTCCCTGTGGGACGACCCGGAGGCCGCCCAGAAGATCACGAGCAAGCTTTCGCACCTCCAGGCCGAGGTCCGCAAGACCGAGGCGCTGCGCGGCCGGATCGACGACCTCAGTGTGCTCTTCGAGCTCGCCGAGGAGATGGACGACGCGGACACCCTCGCGGAGGCGGAGACCGAGCTGGTCTCCGTGCGCAAGGCGCTGGACGAGATGGAGGTCCGCACGCTCCTGTCCGGCGAGTACGACGAGCGCGAGGCGCTGGTCAACATCCGTGCCGAGGCCGGCGGCGTCGACGCCTCGGACTTCGCCGAGCGCCTGCAGCGCATGTACCTGCGCTGGGCCGAGCGCCACGGCTACTCGACCGAGGTCTACGAGACGTCGTACGCGGAAGAGGCCGGCATCAAGTCGACCACCTTCGTCGTCAAGGCGCCGTACGCGTACGGCACGCTCTCCGTCGAGCAGGGCACGCACCGCCTGGTGCGCATCTCGCCGTTCGACAACCAGGGCCGCCGCCAGACCTCGTTCGCGGGCGTCGAGATCCTCCCGGTCGTCGAGTCCTCCGACCACGTCGAGATCGACGAGTCCGAGCTGCGCGTGGACGTGTACCGCGCCTCGGGCCCCGGCGGCCAGGGCGTCAACACCACCGACTCCGCGGTCCGGATCACGCACCTGCCGACCGGCATCGTCGTCTCCTGTCAGAACGAGCGCTCCCAGATCCAGAACAAGGCGAGCGCCATGAACGTCCTCCAGGCCAAGCTCCTTGAGCGCCAGCGCCAGGAGGAGCGGGCCAGGATGGACGCCCTCAAGGACAGCGGCAGCTCCTGGGGCAACCAGATGCGTTCGTACGTCCTGCACCCGTACCAGATGGTCAAGGACCTGCGCACCGAGTTCGAGGTCGGCAACCCGCAGGCGGTGCTCGACGGCGAGATCGACGGTTTCCTGGAAGCGGGAATTCGCTGGCGCAAGCAGCAGGAGAAGTAACCGACTGCCTTTTCGGGGCTTTGTCGACAAGGGAACTGCCGTTCATTGAGCGGCAGTTCCCTTTTTACGTCACAGTCGCAATCCCGTACGACGGGCAAGTCGCCCTAATCCGGGCATTCCGTACGCAACGGCCTTGACGCGATTCTTAGGAGTGCGGAAGGCTGACGCGCGGCATGCGTATTTCCGGGGCGCGTGTGACGGGGGCGACGGAAACGGATCTCCCAGTCCCGCGGCCCCCCGGCGCTGCTCCATGACGAATTAGCTACTGGGGGTAGCAGGCAGATGACCAAAATGACGCGGGTCCGCGTTGCACGGATAGCCGCGGGCGCGGTGATCGCGGCAGGCGCGTCCCTGACCGCCGCGGGTGCGGCCCAGGCCGCCGGTGTCGATGTCAACATCGGCCCCATCAGCGCCAAGGCCGAGGTCGACAAGAGCGGTGTGGACGTCGGTCTCGGCGTCCAGGGCGAATCGGACGGCGGCACCGGCACGGTCGGTGGCATCGGCGGCGCCGACACCGGCGGCACGGGCGGTTCCTCGTCCACCGGCGGTTCGTCCTCCACGGGCGGCAGCAGCACCACGGGTGACACGTCGTCGACGGGTGGCTCGTCCACCGGCGGCTCGTCCTCCACGGGCGGTTCCTCGTCCACCGGCGGCAGCTCGTCCACCGGCGGTTCGTCGTCGTCGACCGGTGGCATCGGCGGCGCCGACACCGGCGGCACGGGCGGTTCGTCCTCGACGGGTGGCTCGTCCTCCACCGGCGGCTCGTCCACCACGGGCGGTTCCTCGTCCACGGGTGGCAGCAGCACCACGGGCGGTTCGTCGTCGACGGGTGGCTCGTCCTCCACCGGCGGTTCGTCCACCACGGGCGGTTCCTCGTCCACCGGTGGTTCGTCGTCCACGGGCGGCACCAGCACCACCGGCGGCTCCACCTCGACCGGTGGCACCACCGGCACGGGCGGCACCACCGGCACGGGCGGCACCACCGGCACGGGCGGCACCACGAGCACCGGCGGCTCCTCCGCCACCGGTGGCAGCACCACCGGCGGGTCCTCCACCGGCGGGTCCACCGCCACCGGCGGCTCCAGCACGGGCGGCTCCAGCACCGGTGGTACCGGCGGCACCTGCACCGTCTCGCTCGACGGCGCCGACTGCCCGGACAACACCGACACCGACAACGTCAGCTCGAAGCCGGTCGAGCAGGGCAAGGCCAAGGACGAGCTCGCCGAGACCGGTGCGGGCGAGACCACGTTCCTGCTGCTCGGTGCCGCGACGATGATCGCCGGTGGCATCGGCTTCCGGTTCATGCCGCGCCTGGTCGGCGGCCGTACGGCCGTCTGATCGGATCGCCGGCAGATCGGCGGATCGGCGGATCAGCGGATCTGAACGACGTGGGGCCCGGGGTGCAGCGCACCCCGGGCCCCACGTTCGTATGACGTCGTTACACGGTCTGGTGGGCCAGCAGGGCCACCGCGGCCACGAGCACCACGAGCAGCGTCACCAGCGCCGCCGGGCTCAGACCGCCCCAAGGGCCTTCCTGCTGCAGCCGCGCGCGGTTGGCCCGGCAGACGGGGCAGCGGCCCTCGCTGACCGGCGCCGCGCAGTTCGCGCACACCAATCGGTCATAGGTCATGCGCTTTCCTCCTCCCGCGCGGCGGAGCCGCCGTATGCACCTACTGCTCCGCACAACGCTCAGGGAAACGCAACCGTTCCCCCTACCACTGTGCCAGCTCCCGCGCGTTTCGGCGCGCCCCGCCGGATTCTGCCCCCGCGAGGGCGTCCATGAGCCGCCGCCAACAGGACATAAGGCGCATCCCCGGAACATCCTCGGACGGTGCCTGCACGGCCCAGGCCGGTTCGCGTAGTGTCACGCACACCTATTCCCGGCGACCGTGGTGCACCGTGATCCGATTCGACAACGTCTCCAAGACATATCCCAAGCAGAGCCATCCCGCTCTGCGGGACGTCTCCCTCGACATCGAGAAGGGTGAGTTCGTCTTCCTCGTCGGTTCGTCCGGCTCCGGGAAGTCGACCTTCCTCCGACTCGTCCTGCGCGAGGAGCGCGCCAGCCAAGGGCAGGTGCACGTGCTGGGCAAGGACCTGGCCCGGCTCTCGAACTGGAAGGTGCCGCACATGCGCCGCCAGCTCGGGACCGTCTTCCAGGACTTCCGGCTGCTCCCCAACAAGACCGTGGCCGAGAACGTCGCCTTCGCCCAGGAGGTCATCGGCAAGCCGCGCGGGGAGATCAGGAAGGCCGTGCCCCAGGTGCTCGACCTCGTCGGGCTCGGCGGCAAGGAGGACCGCCGCCCGGGCGAGCTCTCCGGCGGTGAGCAGCAGCGCGTCGCCATCGCGCGGGCCTTCGTCAACCGGCCGATGCTGCTGATCGCGGACGAGCCGACCGGCAACCTGGACCCGCAGACCTCCGTGGGCATCATGAAGCTCCTGGACCGGATCAACCGGACCGGCACCACCGTGATCATGGCGACCCACGACCAGAACATCGTCGACCAGATGCGCAAGCGTGTTATCGAGCTCGAAAAGGGCCGTCTCGTACGTGACCAGGCGCGCGGCGTCTACGGCTACCAGCATTGATGCGCTGAGCATCGAGCCCGTTCAGCACGGAAAGGCTTAACCAGTCGCCATGCGCGCGCAGTTCGTACTCTCGGAGATCGGTGTCGGTCTCCGCCGCAATCTGACCATGACGTTCGCCGTCATCGTCTCCGTGGCCCTGTCCCTGGCCCTGTTCGGCGGTTCGCTGCTGATGCGGGACCAGGTCAACAACATGAAGGGCTACTGGTACGACAAGGTCAACGTCTCGATCTTCCTCTGCAACAAGGCCGACGCCGAGTCCGTCGCCAAGTGCTCCAAGGGCGCCGTCACCGCCCAGCAGAAGAAGGACATCGAGGGCGACCTGAAGAAGCTGGACATCGTCCAGACCGTCAGCTACGAGTCGGCCGACGAGGCGTTCAAGCACTACAAGGAGCAGTTCGGCGACTCGCCGATGGCCGGTTCGATCACGCCGGACCAGATGCAGGAGTCGTTCCGGGTCAAGCTCAAGGACCCGGAGAAGTTCAAGGTGGTCGCCACCGCCTTCGCCGGACGCGACGGCGTGCAGTCCGTACAGGACCAGAAGGGCATCCTGGAGAACCTGTTCAGCCTGCTCGGCGGCATGAACGTGGCCGCGGTCCTGGTCATGGCGGTGATGCTGGTCGTGGCGCTGATGCTGATCGTCAACACGGTCCGCGTCTCCGCGTTCAGCAGACGGCGCGAGACCGGCATCATGCGCCTGGTGGGTGCGTCGAGCTTCTACATCCAGGCGCCGTTCATCATGGAGGCCGCCTTCGCCGGCGTCCTCGGTGGCATCGCCGCCTCCGGGATGCTGATCGTCGGCCGCTACTTCATGATCGACCACGGCCTCGACCTGTCGCACAAGCTGAACCTGATCAACTTCATCGGCTGGGACGCGGTCCTGGCCAAGCTGCCGCTGGTGCTCGCGGCGAGCGTGCTGATGCCCGCCCTCGCCGCGTTCTTCGCGCTGCGCAAGTACCTGAAGGTGTGACGCGGGCGCTTCAGCGTGTGAGATGCGCCCCGGGCGCCGTAGGAGCAACAGCCCCTGCGGCGCCCTCGCGTTGTCCTAGACTCGACGCCATGTCAGGTCCGGACAGCTGTCCCAGGTCCCGCGGAGTGCGCCGCGGGGCGACTCTGACATTGGTCTTCGTCTCGGTCCTGGCGACCGCCGCGGTGACCGGTGCGCTGCCGCAGGCCGAGGAGCGCCGCGCCCCGCTGCACGCGCTGCCCGCCTCCGCCACCGAGCCCCGCGACCGCGGCGCCGACGTGGCCCGGGCCGCCGCCGATGCGGTGGCCGACGGCAAGTCGGTGACGGAGGCGGCCGCCGAGGCCGTCAGCCGCAGCGGCGACCGCTGGGGCGCGGTCTACGGGCAGAGCGCGTACGAGCAGTTCGAGGACGCCCTCGACGGCCGGTACACGGGCGTGGGCCTCTGGGCCCGGCGCACCGCCGACGGCCGCGTCGAGGTGACCCGCCTCCAGCCCGGCGGCCCGGCCGCCCGCGCCGGGATCAGGGCGGGCGACCGGCTCCGTACGATTGACGGCCGCGCGCTCGACACCCTGCCGGTCACCGAGGTCGTCGCCCTGCTGCGCGGCGACGGGGCCACCCCGGGCAGCCGGGTCGTCCTGGGCCTGGAGAGGGCCGGGCGGACCTGGAGCGAGTCGCTGCGGCGGGCCGAGCTCACCACCGAGGCCGTGACGGTGAGCGAGCTGTCGGGCGGCGACGTGATGATCAAGGTGGCGGCCTTCACCAAGGGCTCGGGCGAGCGGGTACGGACGGCGGTCCGCGCGGCCCCCGGCGGCGCCGGGGTCCTGCTCGACCTGCGGGGCAACACCGGAGGCCTGGTCACCGAGGCCGCCTCGGCCGCCTCCGCCTTCCTCGACGGCGGCCTGGTCGCCACGTACGACGTGCACGGCCGCCAGCGCGCGCTGTACGCGGACCGGTCCGGCGACACCGCCCGCCCCCTGGTCGTGCTGGTCGACAGTGGCACCATGAGTGCGGCCGAGCTGCTGACCGGGGCCCTGCAGGACCGGGGCCGGGCCGTCACGGTGGGCTCGCGCACCTTCGGCAAGGGCTCGGTCCAGATGCCGACCGATCTGCCGGACGGCTCGGTGGCCGAGCTGACCGTCGGTCACTACCGCACCCCGGCGGGCCACGGCGTCGACGGGAAGGGCATCACTCCGGACGTACCGGTCACCGAGCGTGCCCAGGAGCGGGCCGAGGCAGTATTGAGTGGCCTCGGGGGCCGGTCGTAGTGCGAAAATGGCCGCACTATGGCTAAGGCAAAAGACAAGGACAAGGGCGACGGCCGCAAGCTCGTCGCGCAGAACAAGAAGGCACGCCACGACTACCTCATCATCGACACCTACGAGTGCGGTCTCGTGCTCACCGGTACCGAGGTGAAGTCGCTGCGCCAAGGGCGGGCGTCGCTGGTCGACGGGTTCGTGCAGATCGACGGGGGCGAGGCCTGGCTGCACAACGTCCATGTGCCGGAGTACGCACAGGGCACCTGGACCAACCACAGCGCGCGGCGCAAGCGGAAGCTGCTGCTGCACCGCGCCGAGATCGACAAGCTGGAGTCGAAGTCGCAGGAGACGGGTCACACGATCGTGCCCCTGGTCATGTACTTCAAGGACGGCCGGGCGAAGGTCGAGATCGCGCTGGCGAAGGGCAAGAAGGAGTACGACAAGCGCCAGACGCTGCGGGAGAAGCAGGACACCCGTGAGACGAACCGGGCGGTCTCGGCGGCCCGCCGCCGCCAGCGGGCGTAAATATCCTGGCGAGCCGCGGTCCGCGTCGCGTACCATGGCTTCAGCACCGCCCCCCGGGGTGGAGCACATTGTTAACAAAACATGGGGATGATCGGTTTCGACAGCGGATGTCGAAGCAGGGGAAGCGTGTCGAGGAAGCGGCAATGATCTCGTTAACCATATGTCGCAACCTATAATCGCCAACACCAAGCGCGATTCCTTCGCCCTCGCTGCCTAAGTAGCGACTTGCGAAGTGTCAGCCCGGGGGTGATCCCGACCCGGATCCTGGCATCATCAAGGGATCTAAACTTCTGAGCCCGGTCACGGGGCACAGAAGGAAATCAAACAGTGACTGAGCCCGTCGGAGACTTGTTCGCGTGATCTCCGGGGCTGAGAAAATCGCAGCGAACTGCACACGGAGAAGCCCTGATTCTGCACCGTTGGACGCGGGTTCGATTCCCGCCATCTCCACAATTCCCATGTGATGTGAGACAAAGGCCCGGCCGCTATCGCAGCGACCGGGCCTTCGTCGTACGCCCTCACGCGCGCCGCGCCGGGCCCGCCGCGCACGCCACCAGTGCGAGGCCCGCCGCGCAGACCGGGGCGAGGTAGGCCGTCGGGCCGGACGTGTGGTCGGTGAGCCAGCCGCCGGTGGCCGAGCCGGCCGCGATGCCGCCCAGGATCGCGGTCACCGCCAGGGTCATCCCCTCGTTCAGCCGGCCCTCGGGCGTGAGGCGCTGGACCAGGGTCATCCCGGTGACCATGGTCGGCGCGGTCGCCGCACCCGCGAGCAGCAGGGCGGCGGCCAGGACCACCAGCGAACCGGTGCGCGCCGCCAGCAGCGGAAGGCACATCAGGGCCGTCATCGCCCCGACGCACCCGAGGAGCCGCCGGGAGACGGAACGCGCGGGCCGCACCGAGCCGTACACCAGGCCCGCCGCACCCGAACCGGCCGCCTGGAGGGCGAGGACCGCGCCGCCCGACGGGCCGTGGCCGAGCCCGGACGCGTACGCCAGGGTCACCACCTCCATCGAGCCGAACACCGCGCCCGTGGCGAGGAAGACGGCCAGGAGCGGGGCGAGGCCGGGGGAGCGCAGGGGGGAGCGGGCGGTGGTGCGCGGGGCCACCGGCGGTTCCGTGGAGCGCTGGGCCGAGAAGATCAGCATGCCCGTCATCAGGAGCACCGCGCCCATCAGCGTGCCCGCCTCCGGGAACAGGGCCGTGCACAGGAACGCGGCGGCCACCGGGCCGAGCATGAAGCACAGTTCGTCCACGGCCTGCTCGAAGGAGTTGGCGGTGTGCAGGGCCGCCGGGTCGCCCCGGTGGACGTGCGCCCAGCGGGCCCTCGACATCCCGCCGGTGTTCGGGGTGGTGGCGGTCGCGGCGTACGCGGCGAACAGCGTCCAGTCCGGCGCGTCGAGGTGTACGCAGAGCAGCAGCGCCAGTGAGCCGAGGACCGCGATCGCGGTGGCGGGCACGGCGACCCGGGCCTGGCCGTGGCGGTCGACCAGACGGGCCGTCCAGGGCGCCACCAGGGCGGTCGCGGCGAGGCCGGTCGCGGTGACGGCTCCGGCGAGGGCGTACGAGCCGCGCGACCCGGCGATCATGATCACGGCGCTCACGCTGAACATGCCCATGGGGAGCCGGGCGACGAGGTTGCCCAGAGTGAAGGCGCGGGCGCCGGGGACGGCGAAGAGACGGCGGTAGGGGGCGGTCCGAACGGCCTTCTCGCGGGCCTTTCGGCGGGGCTCGCGCTCGTACGGAACGGGCCCGGCGAGCACCAGGGTCGAACCCGAGACGGTCATCAGCTGCGGCATGCACCGAGCTTCGCCCGGGCCGGATACGGACGTCCAACACCTGATCAGAGGCCATTCACGCACTTCTGTTGTCAGTGGCCCGACGAAGGTCTTCTGCTGTCGGCGTCGGTGCGGTTGACTGCCGTCCGTGACCCAGGACATCGACCCCCGGCTGCTGCGCGCGTTCACCGCCGTCGCCGACGAGCTGCACTTCACCCGGGCCGCCGCCCGGCTCTTCGTCGCCCAGCAGGCGCTGAGCCGGGACGT
Source organism: Streptomyces sp. NBC_00224 (assembly GCF_041435195.1). Lineage (NCBI taxonomy): Bacteria > Bacillati > Actinomycetota > Actinomycetes > Kitasatosporales > Streptomycetaceae > Streptomyces > Streptomyces sp. NBC_00224. Next base: position 3,920,010 of record NZ_CP108106.1, on the reverse strand, counting down.
GCGGCGGCTCGAACGCGACCTGGGCGCCGAGCTGTTCGTGCGGACCACGCGCGCGGTGGAGCTCACCGCCGACGGCGAGCGGCTGCTGCCGTACGCGCGCCGGGTGCTCGCCGCGCACGACGAGCTCCGGGCGGTCCTGGCGGCCGAGGCCCGTCCGCTGCTCGTCGACGTCAGCGCCTCGGTCGGCACCGGCCACCGGGTGCTGGTGCGGGCCCGCGAGGCGGCGACCGGACAGGAGTTCGTGGCGCGCTATCTGAGCGGGCTCACCGGGGCCGCCGCCGAGATCCTGGCCGGGCGCCTCGACGTCTCCTTCGGCCGGGTCGCCGGGCTCGACCCCTCGGTGCTCGCGGGCCTCTCGCACCAGCCGGTGCGGTACGAGCGGATGGCGGCGCTGCTTCCTGAAGGGCACCGGCTCGCGCATCTGGAGGAGGTGCCGGTGGACGCGCTCGCGGGCGAGACGCTGTACGCGGGGGCGGGCAATCCGGCCACCGCCGAGTGGACGGATCTGGCCGCGCGGCTCTTCGCGGGGCGGGGTGCGGAACTGGCCGCGCCCTTCCCGGAGATCTCCGGGAAGGAGGAGTTCGCCCGGGTGGTGCTGGGGCGCGGCTGGTCCGTGCTGGCCAGCACGGACTTCATGGAGATACCCGGGATGGTGCTGCGGCCGCTGACCGCTCCCGTACCGCTGTCACCGGTGTCGCTGGTGTGGCGCAAGGGGCTGCATCACCCTGGCCTGGAGGTTCTCAGGGAGGTCGCCCGGCGGATGGGAAAGGCCGCCGGGTGGCTCGAACTGCCCCCTGATTACTGGCTTCCGGAGGGCGATCTGTCCCTCATGTCCTGCTGATGCCGCTCTGGTGTTCCAGTTGAGGAACAAGACTTGGCGCGTGAACCTGGCTCACAGCGGCGTGCGCTACATTCATTCCCCGGGTGCGGTGTGGTAGTGGGGGTGCGTGGAACGGGTGGGGACCCGGTCCGGAACGCAGTGCCCGCTAGAGGAGTGCGCGCAACCCGCGAACCATCCAGTGGGGAAGTGCGTACGCAAAGTGGACAATTGGCGAAAAGATGCCCCTCAAGGGCGACCCCTGAACCCGTTCGAGGAGCCCCGTAGGCCTCTCGACGACTTCACGATGGAACTGAACGTCGCCGGACGTCTGCCTGGTAACCCCCAGGCGCAGGGCCGGACTCAGGACCAGACGCAGGCCCGGACCCAGGTCCAGGCCCGCTTCCCGGCTCAGGACCTGGCGCAGGCGCCGGTCCCCGCCGGTGACCTCGACGGCCCCGTCTTCGTGGACGAGAGCGGCCGCCGCGGCAAGAACCTGCGCCGGCTCGGCTGGGTATTCGGGCTGGCATGCACCTGCTACGCGGTCATGCTCGTCGGCAGTCTGCTCGGCGGCAGCTCCCGCGCGCCCTGGCTCGGCATACCCGGCCCCGCCGCCAAGGAGAAGACGACGGAGACGGTCCAGGTCACACCGGCCCCCACCGACTCCCGCGCCACCCGCCCGGGCACCAGGCCCAGCGTCCCCGCCAAGGGCAGGAAGCACCCCTCGGCCACCGGCTCCGCACGAGCCAAGGCCTCCGGCACCCCCAAGCCGGGCAGGACGAAGAACTCCGGCAAGCCCACCGGCGCCTCCCCGCACCCCGGCACCTCGCAGAGCGCGAAGCCGACCGGCGGCCACTCGGCGGGCCCCGGCCTCCCCACCGGCACGTCCGGCAGCCCGACGGGCCTGTCGACGAAGCCGACTCCGCCCTCTGGAGCCAGCACGTGAAAGCCCCTCGCCGTACGACCCGTCGTACGACTTCCGCCACGACCCCCCGCACACGAAGACGCCGCAGACTGCCGATGCGCTATCTGCTGCCCCTGCTCTTCCTCGTCGCCCTCTTCGCGATGCTGATGCTGCGCGGGTACGTCCACAACGAGATACTCGCCGACCACCGCATCCGCCCGGACGCGTCCACCGACACGGTGCCCGAGCGCATCCTGGACGGCGGACCGGTCATCGACGCGCGGGGCACGGGCAAGCCCACCAGCCTCGACATCCCCAAGCACAAACTGGTGCTCACCTTCGACGACGGCCCGGACCCCACCTGGACCCCGAAGGTGCTCGACCAGCTGAAGAAGTACCACGCACACGGCGTCTTCTTCGTCACCGGCGCCAACGCCGCCCGCTACCCCGATCTGGTCAAGCGGATGGTCGACGAGGGCCATGAGGTCGGCCTGCACACCTTCAACCACCCCGACCTCTCCTACCAGTCGCACGCCCGCATCGACTGGGAGCTCGCGCAGAACCAGCTGGCCCTCGAAGGCGCCGCCGGCATCCGCACCTCCCTCTTCCGGCCGCCGTACTCGTCGTTCGCGGACGCGATCGACGACCAGAACTGGCCGGTGATCAAGTACGTGGGAAGCCGCGGGTACATCACCGCGCTCGACTCCACGGACAGCGAGGACTGGCAGCGCCCCGGCATCAAGACGATCATCAAGAACGCCACGCCCAAGCACGGCAAGGGCGCCATCGTCCTGATGCACGACTCCGGCGGCGACCGCTCGCAGACCGTGGCCGCGCTCGACACCTTCCTGCCCCAGCTCCAGGGCAAGGGCTACACGTTCGTGAACCTGACCGAGGCCCTGAACGCGCCGAGCGCGCACACCCCGGTCACCGGCATCGACCTGTGGAAGGGCAAGGCGTTCGTCTTCGCCGTCCAGGTCTCCGAGAACACCACCGACGTCCTGGTGGGCGGGCTCGCCGTGATCGGCGTGCTGGTCTTCGCCCGGTTCGGCCTGATGCTGATCCTGTCGTTCCTGCACGCGCGCAAGGTGCGGGCGCGCGGATTCCGCTGGGGCCCCGAGGTCACCGAGCCGGTCTCGGTGATCGTCCCCGCGTACAACGAGCGCGAGTGCATCGCCAACACCGTGCGCTCGCTGATGGCCAGCGACCACCCCATCGAGGTGATCGTCGTCGACGACGGCTCCACCGACGGCACCGCGGACATCGTCGAGGCGATGTGGCTGGCGAACGTCCGGGTGGTCCGCCAGGTCAACGGCGGCAAGCCGTCGGCGCTCAACAACGGCATCAGGAACGCCCGTTACGACATCGTCGTGATGATGGACGGCGACACCGTCTTTGAGCCGTCGACCGTACGCGAGCTGGTGCAGCCGTTCGGCGACCCCAAGGTCGGCGCGGTCGCGGGCAACGCCAAGGTGGGCAACCGCGACTCGCTCATCGGTGCCTGGCAGCACATCGAGTACGTCATGGGCTTCAACCTGGACCGCCGGATGTACGACGTGCTGGGCTGCATGCCGACCATCCCGGGCGCGGTCGGCGCCTTCCGCCGCACCGCCCTGGAGCGGGTCGGCGGCATCAGCGAGGACACCCTCGCCGAGGACACCGACGTCACCATGGCGATGCACCGCGACGGCTGGCGCGTCGTGTACGCGGAGAACGCGCGCGCCTGGACCGAGGCGCCGGAGTCCGTACAGCAGCTCTGGTCGCAGCGCTACCGCTGGTCGTACGGCACCATGCAGGCGATCTGGAAGCACCGCCGCGCGGTCTTCGAGCGCGGCCCCTCGGGCCGCTTCGGCCGCGTCGGCCTGCCCCTGGTCTCCCTCTTCATGGTCCTGGCCCCGCTCCTCGCCCCCCTGATCGACGTGTTCCTCCTGTACGGCCTGGTCTTCGGCCCGACCCAGAAGACCGTGGTGGCCTGGCTGGGCGTCCTGGTGATCCAACTGGTCTGCGCGGCCTACGCGTTCCGCCTGGACCGAGAACGCCTCACCCACCTGGTGTCGCTCCCGCTCCAGCAGGTCCTCTACCGCCAGCTGATGTACGTGGTGCTCCTCCAGTCCTGGATCACCGCCCTCACCGGGGGCCGACTGCGGTGGCAGAAGCTGCGGCGCACGGGGGTTGTGGAGGCGCCGGGGGGGATTCCGACGCAGCGCAACAGCAAGGAGAACGTCGACCGGAGGCCCGTCGCATGACCACCACCGAGCCCGCGGGCGCCTGGCCGCAGCCCGGACCGTACGGCACCAACGAGCAGGGAGCGGACTCCCGCTATCTGTCTCCGCCGGCGGCCCTGCGGCACAAGCCCGAAGCGCCCGCACCGAGCAAGCCCGGCCGCGACCGCTACTTCGACCTGCTCAGGGCGCTTGCCCTGTTCCGTGTCGTCCTCTACCACCTCATGAGCTGGTCCTGGCTGCCGCTGGCCTTCCCGTCCATGGGCGTCATGTTCGCGCTCGCCGGCAACCTCATGGGGCGTTCGCTCAAGCGCCCGGCCCCCCAGGTGATCCGCAGCCGGATGCGGCGCCTGCTGCCGCCGATGTGGCTGCTGGGTGCGATCGGTGTCACCGGCATGGTCGCCCAGGGCTGGGGGCCCGACGCGGACGGGCACCCGGGGTGGTGGTGGACGCATCTGCTGTTCTGGATTGTCCCGCTGAGCGATCCCCCGTACGCGTCCGACCTCGCCGGCGTCCACGGTTTCCTGGACGGTTCCTGGGCGGGCAACGTCGCCGAGCCGCTCTGGTACCTGCGCGCCTACCTCTGGTATGTCCTGCTGTCGCCGCTGATCCTGCACTACCTGCGGAAGGTGCCGTGGACGACGATCCTTGCGCCGCTGGTGCTCTCGGCGGTCATGACCTTTGGCAGCTTCGACCTTCCGGAGCGGATCGACTCCGCGATCACCGACTTCTCCACGTTCGGCGCCTGCTGGGTGCTGGGCATGGCTCATCAGCAGGGCGTCCTGAGCCGCGTTCCGCGGTACATCGTCCCGGCGGTGGCCCCGTTCATCCTCAGCATCGGCCTCTGGTGGGCCATGCGGAACGACTTCGGGGGCGAGAACGAGCTGGACGGGATCCCGCTCGCCCAGGCCCTCTGGTCGTTCGGCGCCGTGCTGCTGCTCCTCCACTTCAGCCCTTCGTGGTCCGAGTGGCCGCCGCGGCTGCGCCGTTGGGACCGGCTGATCACCCTGCTCAACTCGCGCGCGGTGACGGTCTACCTCTGGCACAACGTGTGCATCCTCGCCGCGGCGACGATGTGGGACCAGCTGTGGGGCCTCGGCTCCCTGGGCGAGAGCGTGCCGTGGCTGCTTGACAGCGCCTGGCCGGTGCTCGCCTTCACCTGGGTACTGATCGGCCTGTGCGTCCTGAGCTTCGGCTGGGTCGAGGACGTGGCCGCCAAGCGCAGCCCGAGACTGTGGCCGGACGGCAGGTCCGCAGGGGGGAAGCGCTGAGCGCGTGAGGAAAACGAGGAGGGGCCCCGGACGGTGTGTCCGGGGCCCCTCCTCTGCGTTCAGCCGATGGCGAGCTTCGACTGCCAGCCGCTGTTGATCTGGATCCCGGCGGTCGGCATGGTGGTGCGGCCACCGGAGTAGAAGCGGACGGTTCCGTCGGCCTTGACCACCCAGACGTCGGGGATGCCGTCTCCGTCGGCGTCAGGGGTGCCGTAGAGGAGCCGGATGTTGCTCCGCCCCCAACTGGAGGCGCCGTAGACGCCGTCGGAGCCGTTGGCGGAGCCCGCGGCACTGGCCAGCGACTTCAGATCGACCCCGCCGGTGGCGGCCTTCTTGCCGACGCGCAGCGCGAGTTGCCCGGCGCTGTCGCTGCGGTAGATCAGATCGGCGGTGCCGTCGCCCGTGACGTCCTGGACGGTGACGATGTCGCGGCTGCTCCAAGCGTCCGGTGACAACTGGACCGCCTGGTCGACGGTAGCGCCGTTGTAGCCGACCAGGGCCCAGAAGGCGTCACCGACCCGCAGGAAGAAGTCCGGCTTGCCGTCACCGGTGGCGTCCCCGGCGGAGACGATCTGGGTGATGGAGGCCGGGCTGGGCGCGTTCGACGGCAGCAGGATCTCCTGGCGCTTGTCGACGTTGACGGCGCCGTACCCGTCGCCGGGATAGACCCACAGCTTGCCTTCGCGGACGGCGACGAGGTCCTGGAGACCGTCGCCTCCATAGACGTCACCGAGGTGCGCGATGAGCGTGTTCTTCCAGTAGCCGCTCGGGGCCGCGGTGTAGATCGGCCTGCCGTCGCCACCGGTGGGGTCCTTGTCGGGGTTGCCTCGGTAGCCGCCGGACATGGAGTAGCCGAGGCCACCGGTGCCCTTGGACAGGTCCGCCAGGGCCTGGGAAGGGTAGGTGCGCAGGTCACCGTCGCCGCTGACGACCATGAGGTCGGGGAGTTTGTCACCAGTGAGGTCACCGGGGGCGTCGGCGGAGTCCCGTGGGGTCACGTAGAAGAGGTACTTGCGGGGTTCGGACCTGTTGTTCGCCGCATCCACGGCCCGTACGTACAGGACGACCGGGCCTGCCATGGGCGGCTTGGCGTTCGCGACGGTGGTCAGCGCTCCGGTCCTGGTGACCGAGAAGTTGTACGAGCCGCCGTTGTAGCTGTACTCGAACTTCGCGACGTCTGCCTGAGCCGTCCGGAAGGTGAATGTGCCGGGTTTGCCGAACGGTTGGGTGCTCCAGAGGGAGTCCTCGGGGTCGTTCCAGAAGCCGTTGTCACTCTGGTCGGCGTCGGGGAAGTCGGTCGAGGTGACGATGGGTGGGCTCGGCCGCTGGTTGTCAAAGACGAACCGGCAGGGGATGTCGCCGCCAGGGGAGTATCTGGTCGACGTGGCGCCGTACTTGTCTACGGCGATGACGCGCCACGAGTACGTGCCCCCGCTCTGCAGTCCGCTCGTCGAGAACGGGTCGGTGTGCACCCTCGCGGACGACGTCTGACTGCCGACGGAGACGTTGCCCTTGTTTCCCAGGAGGTTGTTGTTGGTGGGGCTGGTGCCCGCTCGCCACAGCTGGAAGCGGAGCGAGGCCAGGTTGTCGTCCCTGTCCTTGGCGCCGGCCCAGAAAGTCAGCTGAGAGGCACCGACGTTGACGTACGGGGCGGTGGTGTCGCAGCTGAGATCCGGGTCGAGGTCGAGCCCGGTCGGGGGCTCGGGGCGCCGGTTGTAAGAGAGGTCGACGTACGGGTCGTTGCCGCCGTCCGCCTGGATCTTCTTCCAGGCGTACTGGGAGTCCTCCGTCGCGGCGCGTATGCCGATGGTCATGGTGCCCCAGCCCCTGCTGACAGCACGCTGTGCCGTGCCCGTGATTTTGAAGGCCTCGTACGCGTCCGGGCAGGAACCGGACTTCCAGCCGTGAGCGAAGGACCGGCTGGCCAGCTTGTTGCCGCTGGTCATCTTCGGGGCGTTGTTCCAAGTCGTCTTGGAGTTGATCTCACCGGTGAGATAGATGTCCATCCGTCGCGCGTCGCACGACCAGGAGTAGGTCTCCAGGATGCGCAGCGTCGCGTCGGAGACGATGGCGTCCTTGAGGTCGGAGTCCCAGCCGATGGTGAAGAAGGAACGGGAGGTTCCCCAGGTGTCGGACTCGAAGCCCACCCGCGCCTCATGCGTGCCGCCCTTGTTGAAGTTCCGGCCGTTGTAGAAGTTGGCGTTCGGGTGCCGGTCGTAGGCCGTGGTCCAGTCGTTGGTGTGCTTCTTGACCGAAGGGTCGATGAAGACCGGATACACGGTGGAGGAGTCGTTGAGGAACTCCTGATCTGCGGTCAGGATCCAGTTGGAACCCTGGAGATCGACGTCGGCAAGTGCACCGTGGGATTCGGGCTGCGGTCCGGCGAGGGCGGGCAGGCCGAGGGTCGCGTCCGGTCCGGTCCGGGTGGGCTCGGGCGACGCCTCCGGCGGGATCGGAGGAGGCGTGAGGTTGGGCCGGACGACCGAAGGGTCGGGCGCGTCGTCCGACGGCCCGGGCAGCACCTCCTTCCAGGTGTCGCCCCGGTCGGTGTCGTCAGTGGCGCTGGACGGCTCGGGCGAGGCCGTGGGCGTCTCGCCGCCGCTCGTCGAACCGTCGGGTGTGTCCGTCGGTGTCGGCTCGGGCGGTGGGGGTGAGCTCGTTCCCCCGCCACCGCCGTCGGTGGTGGCGGTGACGCCGGCGCTGTCCCACATGAGCGGGGTGGGCGACTCCGCGATGTCGCCGCCGCCGCTGTCCTTCGCGGTGAGGATGCGTGTGGTGGGGTCCAGCACGAAGTTGAGATCGGGGGAGGAGAGCCCGTACGCGAGTCGGGCCACCTGCGGATTGGCCGCGGCTTGCCGGTTCTTCACCACCAGGAGCTGGGCGAACCCGCCGTCGTCGGCTGTGAGGACCAGGTCCGCGCCCGGCAGGATCTCCGGGTAGAGCGCACGCGAGCCGTCGATCACCGGCTGGGGGATCGGCCCCGGCCAGGTCAGCACGATGTCGTGGCCACCGGTCGACAGGGTGACGAGGGCGTTGCCGGTCGCGGTGGTGGCGTTGGGCGCGGCGGGTGCGAGCAGGGGAACTCGGCGGGCCTGGTCACGCGAGGCGTGCTCGGTCCCGCTGCCGGAGGCGCCGGCGGAGAAGGTCATCCGCACGTTCGTCGCTTTGGGGGACCAGCCGTTGTTGACCTTGATCAAAGTGGGGTCGATCGCCTTCCATTCGCCACCCACTTTGGCTCGGATTGGACTTGTGTGGATGCGCCGTTGGAGCATTCCGTCCGGGCGGGCCCAGGTGGTCGAATACGCGGTACGCAGTGCCGCTGCCTCCACCGCCTTTCCGGTCCGCTTCGCCCTGGCCGCAGCCCCGGCCTCGTCCAGTGGTGCGGCGTTTTCGGTGGACCGCGGCTTCTTGTGGCTGCTCCCGGAATCATTCAGGCCGATATAGGTCACGCCCGAACCCACCACAACGGCCGCTGCTATGGCGGCTGTTGCTTTGCGTCCGGGCATGCGGCGCGCTCTGCTCGTCATGCGCGAGGTTCCCTTCCCCCCTCGTGCCGGCGTCGCGACGGACTGCCGACCGGGCACTTCCTGTCGTCACGCCCTGCCGCTTCTGTGCGCGAGACGTGAAGATGCGACCAGATCATTGCTCAAGAGGGGGGCGTCGTCACGCCCAATCTGTCACCCCTTGCACTCGGTGACTCACCTTCGGCAGCTGTGCGGTTGCTGTGCGCGCGAAAGTCGAACCAGGTCCTCCGAACGGAAATGACCCCATCCATTGCTCGCTTTTCGTTGCTGACCGGTGCATATCCATGAGTGGATTAGTGACAGTTGATCCCGAACAGACTGAGCTATCTGTTCTCCGCCGATCAGTATCTATTCCTGCTCTCCTGGGCGGCATGTCGTGCTCCCTGCCCCGATGGTTTAGTTGAGGCGATACGCGGCGTGGCTATTTTCACTGATCACGTAAATGCCTGGCTTTCTTCACAGGCGGCGCACAGAATCAGCGCGTTCTGAAGCGGCATCACCTGCGTTCCTTTCAGGTGCCGCCCGTTGACGTCCGGGGGGACCTCACCGTGTTTGTCATGCCGCCGTCCGCACGCAGTCGGCGCCGCCGGGCATCCGTGCTTTCAGCCGTCTGCACGGCCCTGGCGATCGCCCTGCTGCCCACGCCCGCGCTGGCGCAACCCCCGGACCCGGCCAACGACGAGGCACCGCGTCATGATCAGAGCCTGGCCCTGGAGAACCTCCGCCAGGAGCAGCTGATCAAGGGCGGCACCCTGGATCCGAAGCTCGACCGCATCGACGTCGAGCCTCCGGCGAACACCACGGACGCACCCACGGGCACCACCACGCCCCCCGCCGCGGGCACCGCTTCGGTCACCTTCTCTTCCACCGCGCAGCAGACGGCCTTCCGGGCGGGATCCGCCGCCGCGACACCTGCCGGTCTCGAACCTGTGGGCACGCTCCCGGTGAAACTCGGCCAGGCTCCGGGAGCCGCCGTGCCCACGGGCACGTGGCAGGTGGGCGTGTCCGCGCGTACGGCCGTCGAGTCCGATGGCGTGGACGGCGCGATCGTCACCGTGACGGCTCCGGCAGGCGCCTCCGTCCCGGTCTCCGTGCAGCTCGACTACAAGACGTACGAGAACCTCTACGGCGCCGACTGGGCCTCCCGGCTGCACTTCGTGCAGTTTCCCGAGTGCTACCTGACCACGCCCGACGTGGAGGAGTGCTGGGCCTACCAGGACCTGGAGACGGCCAACGACTCCGGCGGCAAGACGATCACCGCGACCGTCGACACCGCCGCCGACGGCACGGTGACCCCGGCCGCTGCTCCCCGGGTTGCGGCCCCCTCCGGCGTGATGCAGGCGGCATACGTCCAGCCAGTCGCCGCGGGCGGTGACAAGGCGGTTGTCGGCGCGGTCGACTCCGGCGCGGGCAACGGCGGTTCGTTCAAGGCCACCCCGCTCGCCGGCGACGGCAAGTGGGCGGCCGGAAACGCGTCCGGCGCCTTCAGCTGGTCGTACCCCGTGACCGTGCCGCCCGCCCCCGCGGGCCCGGCCCCGAAGATCTCCTTCGAGTACTCGTCCCAGACCGTCGACGGCAAGACGTCCACTACGTCGCCGCAGGCTTCGTGGATCGGTGAGGGCTGGACGTACGAGCCCGGCCACATCGAGCGCCGCTACCGAGCCTGCCAGGACGACCGCAAGGACACCGACGCCGGAGCGCCCAACAACAAGGACAAGAAGTACAAGACGTCCGACCTGTGCTGGGTCTCGTACAACGCGGTCATGTCGCTCGGCGGCCGGACGACCGAGCTGGTGCGGGTCGGCAACACGGACATCTACCGCCCGCAGAACGACGACGGCACCCGCGTCGAGCTCAAGTCCGGCGGCGACAACGGGGACAACAACGGCGAGTACTGGGTGGTCACCACCGCCGACGGCACCCAGTACTTCTACGGCCTCAACAAGGTGGGCGGCAGCCACGCCGACACCAACTCCGTCTTCACCGTCCCGGTCTACGGCAACCATCCCGGCGAGCCCTGCTACGCCACCGCGTTCGCCGACTCCCGCTGTGCCGAGGGCACGACGAAGAAGCAGCAGGCCTGGCACTGGGGCCTGGACAAGGTCGTTGACGTCCACGGCAACGCGATGATCGTCAACTGGGCCCAGGAGACGAACTACTACGCCCCCAACAAGAAGTTCAAGTCGCCCGAGAAGTACATCCGCGGCGGCTACCCGACGAGCGTCGAGTACGGGCTGCGCACCGGCTCGCTCACCACGCCCTCGGCCCGCGTCGTCTTCAACACCAAGGAGCGCTGCCTGGCCGGCGCGACCGCCTGCGACGAGGCCAAGTTCAACAATACGGCGGACCCAGCCTCGTACCGCCCCTGGTGGGACGTCCCCGGCAACCTGAACTGCAAGTCCGACTCCAAGCTCTGCCCGGCCTTCCCCTCGTTCTGGACCCGCAAGCGCCTGGAGTCGGTCACAACCGAGGGCGCCCGCCCGGGTGTCACGGGTCTGGCCAAGGTCGACACGTACAACCTTGAGCAGAGCTTCCCGCGCGACTGGTACGACACCTCGCCGGGTCTGTGGCTCACCAAGATCACCCGCCGTGGGTACGCCCCCGGCGACAGCACCGGCACGCTCATGTCCAGCGCGGGCGTCAGCTTCGGCCCGTACGTCGTGGGCAGCGACCACCCCCTGCGCAGCTACCTCAAGGACAAGCAGCTCCCCAACCTGGTCCCCAAGTCGTCCAGTGACCCCCGGCCGGGCTTCACGCGCCCGCGTATCGGCACGGTCGCCACGGAGCACGGCGCCGATATCGAGGTCCGGTACAAGGGCGGCTGCCGCACCGAGCCGTCGGTCGACCAGGACAAGAACACCGGCACTTGCTACCCGGTGCGGTGGTCGCCGGATGGCGAGGAGGAGAAGCCCGCACTCTCCTGGTTCAACAAGTACCTCGTGGACTCGGTCACCGAGACCGACCGGATCACCGGCGTCTCCGACCGCATCACGACCAACTACTCCTACTCGGGCGCGGCCTGGGGCAAGAGCGACGACGAGTTCACCAAGCCCGACCTGCGCACATACAGCGAGTGGCGGGGCTTCCAGCAGGTGGCCACGACCAAGGGCAGCAAGAACACGCCGACCGCCGGCAACCCGCAAACCCAGTCGTATTCGGTCAGCCGCTACTTCCGTGGCGCGGGCGGTGCGGTCAAGGACTCCACGGGTGCGGTGATGCTGATCGCCGACGACCAGCCCCAGTACGGAGGCATGACAGCCGAGTCGATCACGTACGACGGGAGCGGCGGCCGGGTGCTCAAGCGCACCCTCAGCTTCCCCTGGTCCAAGCAGACGGCTTCGCGGGACCGGGACGGCGGAGCGGGAGCCCTGCTCGCTCACCGCACCGGAGTGGAGCGCTCGGACGCGATCCAGACGGTCGACAACAGCTGGCAGGCCGTCCGCACCACGACCAAGGTCGACGACGACCACGGTCTGCCCATCGAGGTCCAGACCGCTGTGGTTCAGCCCAACGGGACCGGCGGCGAGACGCTCAGCGACTACACCTGCGCCAAGACGGACTACGTCCACAACGAGTCCACGAATCTCATCGGGCTCCCCAAGCAGATCCGCTCGACGAGCACGTCGTGTGCCGACTACGCCAACGCGGATGTGGCGACGCAGCTCACGGGAGCCGCCCGGACGTCGTACGACGGGCTGGGCTACGGCGAGACCCCCGCCAAGGGGCTCGCCACCACGATCACGGAGACCAATGGCGCGGGCAGCGCCTTCGGCCCTGCGGTGACGATGACGTACGACCCGCTCGGTCGCGTCCGCACGGTGAAGAAGCCGCTGGTCGGGACCACCGAGACCCAGTACACGCCCGGTGATGCGGGTGGACCCGTCACTTCGACAAAGATCATCAACCCCAAGGGTTTCGCGACCACCACGACGCTCGACCCCGGCCGTGCGCTCCCCCTGACCGTCACCGACGCCAACGGCCGTGTGGCACGCAGCGAGTACGACGCGCTCGGCCGCCTCGTCAAGGGCTGGACTCCGGTGCGCTCCTCGGGCACCCAGACGCCCGACGTCAAGATCACCTACCAGATGGCGGTGGCGACGGACACGACGACCAAGCCCACCGCCGTCACCGTCGAGAACGTCAAGGACGACGGCACCTACGCCAAGCAGGTCACCGTCTACGACGGCCTGATGCGCGCCGTGCAGACGCAGAGCGAGGCGCACGGGCCCGGCCGGATCATCGCGGACACCCGCTACGACGACCACGGCCTCATCCGGGAGCAGACGAACCCCTACCTGGCGGCCGGGGACCCGCAGTCCGCCCAGTTCAAACGCGCCTCGGACAGCCTGGTGCCGAGCATGACGCGTACGACGTACGACGGCTTGGAGCGCCCTGTCCGGGCGTCCACGCTCTTCAGCGGCAAGTCCGTCTACGCGGCGACCACCAGCTACCAGGACACCAGCACGTTCGCGGTTCCGGCGGGTGGCGCGGCCCCAGCGATCAAGACTTTCACTGACGCGCGCGGCCGGGTGACGGCGATCCAGCACTTCACCAACCCGCAGTCCACGGAGTACCGCCAGACCAGCTACGAGTACGACGCCCGGGGCAACCGCTCGAAGGTCACCGACCCGGCGGGCAACGCTTGGACGTACACCTATGACGCCCGCAAGCGTCTGATCGCCTCGACCGACCCGGACACGGGCGAGACGACGTCCGGCTACGACGACGCGGACCGCTTGGTCAGCGTGACCGACTCCCGGGGCAGCACGTACACGTCGTACGACGAGCTGAGTCGGATCGTCGCGGTCCGCGAAGGCTCGACGACGGCCCCGCCGGTGAAGGAGTTTTCCTTCGACACCCTGCCGGGTGCACTGGGCCAGCCCGTCGAGTCGATCCGCCACGACAAGAGTGGCGACTACATCAACCGGGTCACCGGCTACGACACCGGCTATCGCCCGACCGGCAAGGAGACGGTCGTCCCGGCCAACGCCATGACGACGGGTGTGTCCGGCACGTACAAGTACGCCTACGAGTACACGCCGACCGGCAAACCGCTGACGGTGACGCTGCCGGCGGTGGGTGGTCTGGCCGCAGAGAAGGTCGTCACGCGTTACAACAGCGACGGCCTGGCGGAGTCGACGTCGGGGCAGAGCTGGTACACGACGGACGTCACGTACTCCCCGTACGGCGAGCCGCTGCGCGTGGTGAGCGGCCCCCAGCCGTATCGGGTCTGGACGACGAACTTCGTAGACGAGCACACGGGCCGCCTCCAGCGCACGGTCACGGACCGCGAGACGACCAACTCGCACAGAATCAACAGCAGTTTCTACTCCTACGACGTCGCGGGCAACGTCACGTCCAACGCCCGCCAGCTCACGGACGCGGGCACGTCCGTCTGGGACAACCAGTGCTTCACGTATGACGCGATGGGGCAGCTGGCCCACGCCTGGACGTCCAACATCACCCCGGGCACCACGTCGGTGGGCTGCAAGTCCGACAGCGGCCAGCAGTGGGGATACAACGGGGACGGCACGGCGTCGGGCGGCCCGATCGCCAACGCGGCCGACGCTGTTTCCGACAAGAACACCCCGGACGCGGCGCTCACCGCTTCGCTGAAGGCGGCTGCCCCGGCGGCGGGTTCGGTCGCGGGCGGGGCGACGGGCTACTGGGACAGCTACACCTTCGACGTCCTCGGCAACCGCGCGACGCAGGTGAAGCACGACCCGGCGGACGCGACGAAGGACGTGTCCTTCCGGTATGGCTACGGCACGACGATCACGGGCAACGGAACCAGCCCGAGCACCCTGATCCAGCCCCACGTGCTGACGGACGTCACCTCGACTCCGTCAGGCAGTGGCAGCGCGTACGAGTACGACCGCACGGGCAACACCACGGTCCGCGACCTGGCCGACGTCACCCAGCGCTTCACCTGGACCCAGGATCGCAAGGTCGACACGGCGACGGTCGACGGCGTCAAGACGCAGTACGTCTACGACGCCGAGGGCAACCGCGTCCTGGAGAACTCACCGGCGGGCAGCGTGCTGTACCTGGGCGAGACGGAGCTGACTACGGCGGCGGGGAAGATCACGCGGGCGAGTCGCTCTTACGGCCAGGTCGGGGCGCCGACGGTGGTTCGGTCGACGACGGATGGCGCGACGTCGGGTCACAAGCTGAGCGTTCTGGTGAGCGACCAGCTGGGGACGGCATCGACTTCGGTGGAGGAGTCGCCGGGGCAGCCGATCACGCGGCGGGCTTTCAAGCCGTATGGGGAGGTGCGGGGGGCGAAGCCGGGGGCTTGGCCGAACAAGCGGAGCTATTTGGGCGTCGGGGTCGACGACACGGCGACGGGGCTTACGCATCTGGGGGCTCGGGAGTACGACCAAGCCAACGGTCGCTTCCTCTCGGCGGACCCGATCATCATCGACTCGGATCCCGTGCAGATGAACGGGTACGCGTACAGCGGGAACAACCCGGTCACGACGAGCGACCCTTCCGGTCTGTGCCGGGCTGACCAGTGCGGTGTTGGTACGCCGAAGGGGGATGGCAGCGGCGACATCATCACTGATGGCCCCATAGACCCTGATAGGCCAGGGGCGGGGTCGTGCCATAAGGGCAGTTGCAAAAAAACGAAGATTGGCGCCGAAAGTGGCGCCCTGAAGGTTGATGGAAAGCGTCACGAGATATTTCCGGGCGTTTGGGTTCCGAACAACTGGAAGAACGAAGACCAGTTCACGAGGCTCTTCTACCGCTATTACCTGGACGCCAATCGATACCCACAGAAGGATGACTACCTGGTCGAACGCGACAATCCTGACGCTCAGGCGCAGCTGCGGCACTGGGTGCGCCTCGTATGCAATGTCATGGACTGCGCCAAGGGAATGGTCCTCAATTCCACCGGCAGGGGTGGATTCCTCTTCGCTGGTGGCGAGATGGGTGCCGGAGCAAGGTCCATTGGCGGCGGGTTCTCGGGGCAGAGAATCAAGGGGGGATCCAGCTCTTCGGCGCCCAGTCCCTGCAAGTGCTTCCTTGCGGGCACCAAGGTGCTCATGGGTGATGGTCGCGACAAGAGCATCGAGTCGGTAAAAATCGGCGACGAGGTCGTTGCGACTGACCCGGTTACAGGTAAGACCGGCAAGCGTAGAGTGACGCGACTGATCGTCACTGACAGCGATAAGTACTTCAATGAGCTCACCATTTCCACGAAGGATGGACCGAAGAAGCTCACCGCAACTCATGAGCATCCTTTCTGGTCCGAATCCGCCCATGCGTGGGTAGCGGCGGGACGTATTGAGCCGGGCACTAAACTGCGTACCCCTGACGGCAAAGCGGTGACGGTCACTTCCAATAGGGGGCATGCAGATCATGCTCGCACCTACAACCTAACCGTGGACGGCCTTCACACGTACTATGTGCTAGCAGGGGTAACCCCGGTCCTTGTTCATAATTCCACGCTGTGCGATCCGGATCTGGATGCCCTTTCGCAAAGTGGGACGCGTCCGGCTAAGGGGAATCGAACCCATGCGGGGCGTGAGTATCAGAAGCACATGAATCGTGGGGATCTTCCTGTAGTGCCAGGTAAGGAGTTGGATTCAACCGGTCAGGATCTCCTCGATGATATCCTGACCAACCCAGGAACCGTTACGTCGCCGGTTAACTCTGGGAACTTTTCCGGTGGAACGCGCTACATCATGCCGGACTCGGCTGGTGGGCGAGGAATCGGGGCGACGTTCGACTCTCGCGGCCAGTTCCAGTACTTCGGGCGGTATTAGTTATGTTGATAATTCGGCCATGGGCTGCGCGGGCGCATGATGGCGCCGACCTTGCTACCCTGCAGGCCGCTATTGTGGGAGAAGCTGTGGAGGCGGTCCACTATGTGGTGCCGCAGGGTGACGGCTGGCCTGAAGGGCACAGGGCGGATCGTGCCCACGAAGTCGACATGGCTGTTCAACTGGTTATGGCCAGCGGGGCTGCGTTGGTTCTGTCCTGGTCTATGAATGGCGTCGATGAGGGATTGGAAATTCAACTCAGGACTTCCGGTGAGCCAGACGCTCAATTGCCGGGGGATGTGATCGATGTGAGTTCTCATGTCGATTGGGGGAGATTCCTCGGTGAGTCAATTGTGAGTGTCAGCCCAGCCTGGCACATTCCTAATGAGGGTTCCAGTGAAATGCCTTGGGCGTTCCGTTTTGAATTCTTCAATAGGTCGAGTTTGGTAGTTGCGCTAGGTGAGGCCGAAGGGGCCGGATTCACGTATATGCCCGATGCTCTAGTCGTGATCTTCGACAAGAATCTTGCGGTCGGTTACCAGATTCCGGCGAGTGCTACTTCTTCGTACGGATAGGCATGGGCTTCGCCAGGACCACCTCGCGACCGGGTAATGTTTCAGATCCTGAACTGCCCAAGGTGTGGATCACAGGGAAGACCTTTCTGTTGTGTTGCCGGGCCGCACCTGGCACACGTACAGGGCGGCCACACGGCGGTGAGCTCCGGTAAGGCGAGCCCGGTGATCCGGATTGCGCGTCGGGGGCCCCAGGTGCGGCCGCCGTCCTGCGATACCCGAAGGGTCAGTGCGGCGCGCGGCTCCCGCCGGTCGGGCGCGGTCATGCCTGGCCCTCGGATCGGTCCCAACGGATGCCCGAGTACTCGTGGAGGTGTGGTCCGTTGTGGCCGCCCTTTATGGTGCAGTTGCGGGCGGGATTTCCGGGCATCGGCTCCCAGCACAGGCCAAGCCCGACCGGTTTGGCCCTCTGCCGACCAGGGAGTTGTTCTGCGGCGTGGCTCGCCGTGTTCGCCGGTGGATTGAACATGGGGACAGTGCAGCGCGGCATGCCGGCGCTCCTCGTCAGCGGTGACCCACGCCCCGACCGCTCACGCAGTCGCGGGGCTCCCGTCCGTTCATGCTGCTGCGACGCCAAGCCCGCGAGTTTCACAGCTCGTGAAACACCGTCACGTCACGCCGAGCCAAGCCGCGAACCCCGACAGTGACTCCTTCGTGCGGCGCTCTTCCTGTAACAAGGTCAGGAACGTCTCGCGCACCTGCGGGTGGTTGCGGGTCTGTTCCGGGGCTGCCCTCCGCGCCGCCCGCAGAGCGGCAAACGCCTGCTCCCGGTTTCCGTGGTCCAGCCACCCCTTCGCCGCGTCCATGTACCAGTGGCCCGCCCGCACGGGAGCCACCGTGGCAGGCAACCGAACCTCGCGGGTCAGGCGGGCGACCTCCAGGCCGTCGTGTAGTTCCACCGCCGCCCCGAGCCGGTGCATCGCCACATTCGTGGGGCCGAATTCGAGGCCGTAGTGGTTGGCGTCGCGGCCGAGACAGCGGGCTGCGTCCGCCGCCGCGTCCAGGTGCGCGTGGGTGCCACCCGCGTTCCCCGCCCTCGCCGCGAACATTGCTGAGCGCAGGTGCACCGCGCCATGCACGCTCAGCCCCGGCGCGTCCATGCGCGCGATGTCCTCGCCCAAGTCGTGGCGTACGCGGTCCAGAAGCCGCAGCCCACGGTCGTACGCTGCCGCCTGGAAGAACAGCGTGGCCCGCTGCCACTGCGTCCGGCCGACGCGCAGCGGGTCGGCGGACTCCCGTGCCGCCCACTGGACGCGATCCATCGCCTGGGAGCGCAGGTCGAACAGGCCCACGGTGTACGCGATCGCCGTCACCCCCGAGTACGCCTCGGCCAGGAGCCCGAACAGGCGCTCGCGCTCGGTCCCGTCCGCCGCGTGGCAGGCGCTCGACAACTCGTCGAGGAGCGGTGGAAGCATCCGGCCAAGGGTGGCGTACCGGCCCGCCCGGCCGAGCGCGGAGGCGCGGGCCACATCGGCCGCCAACTCGGGACGGGAGCGGACCGGCACGTCCTCCTGTGGCAGGTCCCACGACAGCATGGCCGTCTGGATGTCCGGGACCATCGCGTGCACCCGGCCGCGCTGTGGATCTTCGTACGGCTGCCCGGTAAGCTGGTCCAGGCGGACGCCGAGCGCGCGGGCGGCACCGGCGGTGAGCGATGGGGTGGCCGGTTTGTGGCCCCGCTCAACCTGGGCGATCAGGGACTTCGAGCACGGGATGCGCTGGGCGAGCTGGAGTTGGGTGAGGCCACGAGCCTTGCGCGCTCTGGCGATGCGCCGCCCGATACGGTCCGGGGTGCTGTCGTCGGCGTACGGCATCCTGAAACCCTTCGGATCTCGATACACCGACGTTACTCCTGGCTGCCGCTCGAAGGCTGCGGATCAGCCCCGGCCCTCGGCGGGCGGGCCATGCCCAGGCGTCAGCCCGTGCCCCCTCCTCGCTGTGCGACTGCGGACACCCCCTGTTCCGCCACGCACACCTCCCCGTGAAGAGTTGCCGCCGCAGCAGCGGGGGCGGGCCTCACCGCACCATCTCTTCCCCCGTGAACACAAGGTTGCCCGGCGGTCACGCGGCGGCACGGGGGTGAAACCCGGCCTCCCTACCGTCGGTGTCCGGAAACAGTCATCAAGCAGTCGCAGTCATCAGAGACCGGCCCCGTGCGCCGCACCACCGCGCTACGAACCGTCGACCAGGGAGGCGTCAATGAACGGCCGTTGGATCGAAGTGTGGGATCCGGAAGACGAGGTCTTCTGGGAGCGGACCGGGGAGCGGGTCGCCCGGCGGAACCTGTGGTTCTCCGTGTTCTCCGAGCACATCGGGTTCTCCATCTGGACCATGTGGTCGGTGATGGTCCTCTTCATGGGGCCCGCCTACCACGTCGACCCCGCCGGGAAGTTCTTCCTGATATCGACCGCCACCGCGGTCGGGGCGCTCGTGCGGATCCCGTACACCTTCGCGGTCGCCAAGTTCGGTGGCCGGAACTGGACCATCTTCAGCGCCTTGTCGCTGCTCGTCCCGACCGCCGCCGCGTACGTCGTGATGGAGCCCGGGACCTCGTACTCCACCTTCATGCTCGTCGCCGCCCTCGCCGGCATCGGCGGCGGGAACTTCGCCTCCTCCATGACCAACATCAACTCCTTCTTCCCCTTGCGGAAGAAGGGGTGGGCTCTGGGACTCAATGCCGGTGGGGGCAACATCGGGGTGCCCGTCGTGCAGCTCATCGGGCTGCTGGTGATCGGGACCGCCGGGGCCACTCATCCCCGCATCGTGCTCGGCGTGTACGTGCCGCTCATCGTCGCCGCCGCCATCGGCGCCGCGCTGAAGATGGACAATCTGGCGCCGGTGAAGAACGACACGGGGGCTGCTCTCGAAGCCGTGCGCGATCGGCATACGTGGATCATGTCGCTGCTGTACGTCGGGACCTTCGGGTCGTTCATC